>CAKUYG010000220.1 GCA_934702165.1 uncultured Bacteroidales bacterium
CAGTCAGGGGCAGCGTCAATCGCAGCCTGAAGAGAAGTGTAATCCCCGCTGCCATCTTTGGCGACCACCACATCCGCAGCCACTTTCGGGTTGTCCGAGGAGACGGATACCACAACTTCCTGTCCCGGCACAGTCTCTATGTCATAAAGGTAGGCTTTAGGGACATCTGGTCCATGCAGATCAGCCTCAGGGCTGACGATCGGACGAAGTATCTCCTGAGCTTCGAAGAGAGGATTCGGGTTAGCGGATCCGTCCTTGACTTCTTTCAGCCCCTCTCCCTGGAGTTTCCAGTAAGAGCGTATGCGGAGGTTTCCTCCTGTCGTCGAGCGGATCACAGCTTTCTGCAAAGTGTTGTCCGCCCATTCCATATCCTCGATCTCGAAGCCTCCACGGGCACGCAGCCCCTTGATGGAACCGGCATGCCAGGCATCAGGCAATGCAGGAAGAAGGTGCACCGCTCCGTCGTGGCTCTGCATCAGCATCTCAGCGATGCCGGCAGTACAACCGAAGTTGCCGTCGATCTGGAAAGGCGGATGGGCGTCGAAAAGGTTGGGATAGGTTCCGCCTCCCTGCCCTTTCTGGACCTCGGGATCAACATGATTGAGCTGATCCTTTATCATCTTGAAGGCATGGTTGCCGTCCAGCATCCTGGCCCAGCAGCACACTTTCCACCCCATGGACCAGCCGGTAGAAGCATCAGTCCTCTGGATGAGAGTATTGCGCACGGCATCGAAAAGTACCGGGGTGCGATACGGCGAGATCTGGTATCCCGGGAAGAAGCCCCAGAGGTGAGATATGTGGCGATGATGATCATCCGGCGAATCCCAGTCCTGCGCCCACTCCTGAAGCTGTCCATAACGGCCCACCTGCATCGGAGTCAGCCTGTGGCGAAGAGTCTTGAGAGTGTCGCTGAACTCCTTGTCGAGTCCAAGCAGGGCTGATGCCCTCTCCACGTTGGAGAAGAGATCTGTCACAAGCTGATTGTCCATGGTAACCCCGGACTGGAGATTGCCGCTCTGCGAGCGCGGCCTGTTCTCAGGCGAGCTGGAAGGGACTACGACCATGTATCCCGTGTTAGGATCCTCCACGAGGAAGTCCACGAAGAACTCAGCCGCACTTTTCATTATAGGATATACTTCTGCAAGATAATTCTTGTCCCCATTGTAGAGATAACGGTCCCAGAGATGCTGGCAGACCCATGCCCCGCCTGTCGGCCAGAGGCCGCAGTAGGCGTAGTCAAGAGCCCCGGTACAGCGCCAGAGGTCAGAATTGTGGTGGAGCACCCAACCGCGGCAGCCGTACTGTTTCATGGCTGTCTCCCTGCCCGACTCGGAGAGTTCCTTCACCATTCTCAGGAACGGTTCATGGAGTTCTGCGAGATTAGTGACCTCCGCCGGCCAGTAGTTCATCTCGGCGTTGATGTTGGTCGTGTAATTGCATGACCAAGGCGGTGAGGTGTGCCTGTTCCACTTGCCTTGAAGGTTTGCGGCCTGCCCTCCAGGCTGGGAGGATGATATGAGCAGGTAGCGTCCATAATTGAAATACAGTGTCACCAGCTCATTGTCCGACGTCCATGGAATAGCTATAGTGCGATATGTCGTTGTCTTAGAGTCCCCGTCATAGTCGGATGCGAGTTCGAACTTCACCCTGTCGAACTGTTCCTTGTATGCTGCGACGTGGGCGGCTTTCGCCTTGTCGTAGCTGCGTGAGGAGTTCTTCATGTAGGCTTCGCAGCGTTTGAGAGGGTCGGCTGAAAGGTCGCGGTAATTCACGAAATTAGTCGCTATTGACACATAGACAAGGAGTTGCGTGGCGTTCTCCACCTTGAGGGAATCCCCGGAGGCACTCACGCGCCCGCCCTTGTTGACGGCCTTGACCTCCGTGCAGTATTTCACGGCTCCCTTGACGAAGTCGCTGCCTCCCGTGACTCCCTCCATACGGAGCACCCGGCCTTTTGCTGTCGTGACAGGCGAGGGCATGGGAGTGCTGAGAGAAAGGGAACAGTTGAGCGCACCCTTGCGGGAAGCGGTGATGCGCATTATGATCAGCTGGTCGGTGAGCGAGGCGAAAGCCTCCTGGACATACTGGACATCTCCGACCTTGTAAGTGGTCCTGGAAACGGCATTGTCGATATCGAGTTCGCGATAATAATCCGTATACCCGGCATGGTCGGGGAAAGTGATGTTCAGCGAGCCGGCCGTCTGGTACTGGAGCTCACGTCCCACCGGAGACAGGAGTTTCTTGTCTGCAATCTCCTGCGCCTCTTTGGACTTTCCCGCCCAGATCAGCTCCCTTACCTGCTGGAGGTACTCGGGCCCCTCAGGATTGTAGTTGTTGTATGGCTGCCCGGCGGAGATGGTCTCCTCGTTGAGCTGAATCTCCTCTTTCTCCGGTCCGCCGAAGACCATGGCGGCGAGGCGTCCGTTGCCTATCGGAAGCGCCTCTTCCCAATACGCGGCCGGGCTGTCGTACCAAAGACGGTTGCGCTGCCCCGAAGCCGGAGCCACGGACAGCAGCAGTGCCGCCGCGGCAGTGATCAATGTCAAGATTTGTTTCATCTGATATATGTGGTATTACTTTTCAAAGATACGGAAATTCTTGGCAGGGCACCAGTCTTTCTCATATAAAGGACTGCTTTCTTTCTTGAAAATATTGTCCACGGTATAGGCTGCGGCCTCCTCGTCAGAGAGTTGCCTGCCGCCCATTTTCCTGGAGGCAAGCCTCTCGGGTGATGCTCCCGGCCCGGTGCACCTGTACTCGCAGAAGTCCGGCTCCGCCTGCGGATTCATCACTGTCCAGCCGTCCGGGTGTACACTTGACGGCTCTTCACAGCGTATAAAGGCCACCTTAGGAGTATTG
>CAKUYG010000221.1 GCA_934702165.1 uncultured Bacteroidales bacterium
TCGGCTGATGATGGATCATACTTCGGGAGCCAGCGCCCTATCATCACATTTATGACAGGCCACTTGCAATTGGCAGACCACAAGTCCATCTGGCGGCTGTCAGCCTTGGCGGCATACAGGGCGCAGGAACTTTCCAACCCGGCACACCAGCTGCGCATCTTCTTGATTCTGGACGATCCGAGATCTATCGACTTGAAATTCGGATAATAGTAATAGAACGGCAGATAAGTTATGGTCACCGAGGGCTTTTTGAGCAGAACCTCGCTCCACCACGGGAAGTCCTCAAAAGTTATTCCCTTTATGAAGCTGATCCCGTCGAGCACCTCACGACGTATAAGGTGACGCCATACATAGAAATGCTTCAGCGGCCAGTCTATGCCTTTCGGGTGCGAACGCTCGGTCACATGGGCCATTATGTCGTCAGTCTTGCAGAATCTTATCTTGTCGTGGCTGAAACGTCTTCGGAAGCCACATGGTCGGTAAGATACAGTATCAAGATGAAGGAAATGCCTGAGCATGGTAAGATTGCGGTAGTTGGGATCCTTGTACCACGACACTATATCCGTACCGTTCTTTCCTGCAAGGAAATACGCAATCTCGAGAGTCTGAGGATGGATGAAATCGTCTGAGTCTAGAAAGACGACATAATCGCCTTGCGCCCTGGAGAGACCGAAATTCCTTGCGTCAGACAAGCCACCGTTGGGTTTGTCGCAGAGGACGAAGCGCGGATCCGACAAGGCATATTCCTCGATTATCGAGCGGCTGCCGTCCGGACTGCCGTCGTTGACACAGACGGCCTCCCAGTCGCCGAATGTCTGACCGAGGACAGAATCAAGGCAGCGCCTCAGGTACTTCTCCACATTGTATACAGGGATGATTATTGAAATTGCTGGCATAGGACTTCAGACAAGGTTCATGAAACGGTATATCTTGAGGCGGCATATCCAATATCCAGGACCGGGAGGGGAGTCGAAGCCGCCCTCACGCCGGAGTTTGAGAAGCGAGGTTCGAAGTTCCGGCCTGTCGGAAGGGCTGGAAAGTTCGAGGTTGCGCCTCAACTGAAAACGGATCATCGGCCATTTGCACAGTCTGGACCATGCCCTGGACTGGAATGCATCCGCTTCCTTATAGAGACGAGTACAATGAAGGAGTCCGGCAATCAGGCATCGTGCCCTGACGCTTCCCCCGGAGGTTGTCATGTCAAGAGAAGAGACATTGGGATAATAGTAATACAGAGGCAGTTCCGTTATGGTCACTGAAGGGTTGCGAAGCTGAAGTTCGCACAACCACGGGAAATCCTCATATATCCGAAGTTCTTTAATGAAGCGGAGATCTCTCACAAGATCGGAACGGAACATGAACTGCCACAGGTAAAAATGCCTTATTGGCCATTCAACCCCACGAGGATTCTCCATCTCGGTCAGATGCGATACCATGTCGTATGTGACTTTTCTGGGTACCTGCGCAATGCTGTAACGGGTGGACAGGCTTCTTGGGATTGCATCTGCGGCTCCGGGATCGGTCTTCCTGCGTGAAAGCACTTCGGAGCGCCATTTGCGGTCATAAGTCCAGCAGACCACGTCCGACGAATCGGCTCTCGACAGCGCAACTGCCAGTTCGAGGGTCTGCGGATGGATGAAATCATCCGGATCCACAAACATCAGGTACTCACCGCAGGCGGCTTCCATACCGGCGTTTCTGGCATCAGCTACACCTCCGTTGTCTTTGTTTATGACCTTGAAACGCCGATCCACACCGGAATAGGAGGACAGGATTCCCGCCGAGCCGTCAGTGCTCCCGTCATCTACACACACAACCTCCCAGTCAGAGAACGTTTGCCCGGAAAGGCTGTCGAGACAGCGGCGGAGATATTTCTCCGCATTATATATAGGAACTATAATCGATACTGTGCACATAAGTGTCGTCAAAGGTTTGCGAAGATACGCGATAATATGAAATAATCAAAGAATTGCCTATCTTCGCCCCTGATGAAAGGGAAAGCCGCCATAATACTGATGCTGACAGCCGCATTGTCCGCAACTTGGAGCGAAACTGCAGCACAGGAGCGCTACCTGGGAGTGTTCAACTCCCTTAAAGGGTTCGGTATAGGTGCCGCGTTCAAGCCACAGGACGGGGCTTCAATGACTTTTGTCAACTTGTATGCAGACCTGTTCGGTGTCCTGTCCGGTAGAACATGCGACATAGGCATGGCTGCCGGTCTGACAAAAGACTATATAATCGCATACGCGGACTACGGCTACTCTTATCTTGCACTTCACGCCGGGCCAGGAGTTTTCACCGGATATCTTCATGACTATGAACGGCATTTCTTCAGCTCTGACGGTCAGACATATAAGGAGATGGGATTCGTCGCAGCCATCTCGGGCAATGCAGGTCTGTCCGCGGACTTCTTTTCCCACCGCCTGAGCATCGACATAAGCATCTGCGTCAACCCCGGGCTTCACTTCCGCAAAGACAGGGACTCCGGTGCCATACTGATTTCACTATATAAACGGGGCCTGTACTACTGCCTGACGCCGCAGCTTTGCATATATTACAGATTCTGAGCCATGAGACGCACACTGATATCCATATTGCTGTCCCTGACCGCCATAAGCATGGCGGCAGAAGAGCCGGACAATGCCGGGAGGCTGCATTTCGGGCTAGAATGGGGATACATACAGGGCGTCTACAGCTACCGGCACGTCAACATGATCAGTCAGGAAGGCTACCGCATCAATGATACATTCCATGAGTTTGCCGGAAAGCCATGTGGACAGCTGATGGCCAAAATCGGCTATGACCCGCACGATAAAGTCAACATTTCTTTATGTGCCGGGTGGTCCGGGATCTCTG
>CAKUYG010000222.1 GCA_934702165.1 uncultured Bacteroidales bacterium
GAACCACAAATTGTCAAGAGAAAGGTATAGCGCCTTATCCTTGTCTGTGAAGGATTCTTTTATGTGCTGGAGCAGCATTGTGGTCTTTCCCGTGCCTTTCGCTCCCTTAATGGCTATGAGATTGTCACGCCAGTCTATTTTGTCAATCAGATAGCGCTTGAATCCTTCCGGCGTGCCCTGAAGCCGCCTGTTGTAAATTCTGAGTATTTCGTCAAGTCCTTCCATACACCATAACATTATGATGCAAAGTTATGAAATAATGTTTACAAACACTATTTTTGACAAAATTTAGTGTTTGGAGACACTAAATTGGCGATTCAAGCGAATATGGCAGCAAGCTTGCTGAAGAATGCGTGACACTTTCCGCAACGGCGGATTCCGGTGATGACTTTGATCATCCCGTTTCCCTCAGCAGATATGAGCTGGTCAAGATAGTACTGTCTTGCAAAAAGCATGGCGCGCTGATTTTTTGTTACTATGCACAGATTTTCAGCACGACGATATTCGTTTCTTCGTTAACATCTAGAAGCTTATCCTATAGCTGAAATTCGGACAGAACGGCAGCAGGGCGAGTTCCTTCCAGCTTTCAGTCGAGGCATCGAAATAGAGCATGAACGGGTTGAAACGGTTGAGCACATTGCAGATGCCGAAATTGAAATCATGCTTGAAACGGCCCCAAGTCCTGGTGAATCCGTAACCGGCATCAAGCCTTATCACCGCCGGCATCTTGTAGTTGTTGATGGTTGAGAAATAGTCAGCCGTCCACTCCTGGCCAGGAATGTGCATAGTATAGGTTTCAGCTGCACCGTTTTCCCAATGCCCGCTCTGGGCAGTGAACGCAAGGCTGAATCCGCGCCACTGCGCCGAAGCATTGAGGACGTGCCGGCGGTCGAAGCGGGCGTTGAACGGCTTCCCGTCATTGACCGAAGCGAACCCCTCCCGGGTCGTCTTGGAGAGCGTGTAGGCAGCCCGGACATTGAGTTCACGTCCGTGATACTCATACAGGAACTCAGCCCCGTACGCCTTTCCCATCCCGATATCGACATTATCTTCCCAACCAGCGAGCCCGCCGCTGAACATAGTCTGCGCCTCTTTGTAGAGTACGAGATTGCCCATCTCCTTCCCGAACGCTCCGAGAGACAAAGAATGGCCTCCGAAAACGAGCGAAGTCCCGAAGTTCAGCTGCTCCGCACTCTCAGGCGAGACCATATCCCCAGACGGGACAATAAGGTCAATGGACCATCCGACAGGCAGACCCTCAAGCGTATGGTAGTATTGCACCGTCCTGTCGTATGATGCCTCCAAGGCGAAGTGTCTTGTCACATTCCACTTGACGGAGGCGCTGTATTCCGGATCCTTACGCGCTCCTTGATATTTGGCGTTATGGAAAACATTGCCTCTGACGGCGGCCCGGATTGACAGTCTCTCCGGAATTGTGAAGCCTCCGCTCAAATAAGCGGAGCCGAGCGAAGTCTCCGACTTGTTGGTCACGGAAGCCACCTGTCCGGGAGAGAAAAACGCGTACCTGAACTGGCCGCCGGCCGTGATGTCAAACCACTTCCCCAGCGGCCGCTTCCACGACACGGAGGCGCTCGCCTCGCTCAGCGTGGACAAGAGAGACAGACGGTTCTCCACACCGCGGAAAACTGTCCGCTGCTCACGGCTGTTGCCATAGTGGTTGTAGGATGCCGATGCGTCGAGCCGCGAGCGGCCCAGCTGACCCTGATAACGGAGAATCGCGATGGCATTCTTCCATCCAAAAGCGTCATCAGCGCCAGACGGCGTAGTAAAAGAATAATTGTCACGACTCATGAAACCCGAAGCATCAAGGCTCTGCCCAGAAGCTATCTTCCAGTGCACCTTGCCATAAACATCCCCTACGCCGGCCCGGAAGTCTCTCAAATCACCGAGGTACGAGTTCATCAGGCCCTTGAGGGCCTTGTATTCCAAAGTCAACGGAGATATCCGCCCGGAAAACATGACCGAAAGCCGGTCGGATACCGGAACCTCAGCTTCTGCCCCGAGCAGAAAATTGTTGACCGTGGCCCCGAGCCGCAACTTGTCATGACCGGGGGTCTTGGTCTCCAACCGTATATGGGAGGCCGTGAAATTGCCGGCACTGCCGTCGAATCCGCCTTTTATCAGTGAGACGTCTCCGATCACTGACTGCGGGACAACGGTGGTCAGCCCCAGAAGGTGCGACTGCCCGTATATCTGTACTCCGTCAATTGAAAAGAGATTGTTGCCCATGTTGCCGCCGCGCACATACACGGCTGAACTCCCATCGGCACCCGTCGTGACTCCAGGCAGCCCCTGAACCCAACGTATAGGATCTCCCTCGCCAAGTGGGGATACGACTGCCCGTATACCGCCGATATCTGTTCTCAACTCTCCTAGACGCCTTTCGACTCTTCTGTCTCCGGTCTTGACGGCTGCGCTCAATGTATCTGAAATCTCTTGCGCCTGCAATGTGACAGGCAGCAGAAGAAATGTGATTGTCGTTTTTCTAATAATATTCATTGTATATATTATTCGTATGTTACTCTTGAGAGAATGGAGGCTCTGAATTCATATCGTAGAAGGCCCGCATCCATTGTCCGATTCCTTTTATCTGAGCCCCGAATATCCCGACTCCGCCGTGGATATTGGTAAATATGTTCTCGCGTCTGAAAGTGGCTGTGAGATCTGATGATTCCATCCTTGAGGTATATCCGATTGCTTCTCTCAGATATCGATCATAATCATCCGATACCGCCATGAAAACAATGTACCCGTCGTTTTCATAGAGTTCACGCGGCTGCTCGCCTGGGTACCGATAACTGTAATAGGGGCCACTGAAATCCCCGGATA
>CAKUYG010000223.1 GCA_934702165.1 uncultured Bacteroidales bacterium
ATCTCTGATGCCTGCCAGGCGTATCCGATCCTTTTAAGGATCAGCTTCGCACCAAAAGGACTCTATAATGAAGGATTCTTCACTTATATCGACGGCGGCATTGGCTTCAGAGACGAAGTAGAGGCCTACAGCAAGCCAATACTGCCGATATTTGACGGGGGAGAGGGATACAGGCTCTGGCTCGCACCGGATTTCTGTCTTGATGTCATGCTCAGCCTGAGGGCAGCCTTCGACAGCCCGCTTGTCGTGAACCCGGAAGGACCGGGAATAGTGAAAAAAGAAAATATCCGCCACAATGTGGCGGAATTCTATAGCATCAACCTGTCTGTCTCCCTGTCTTTCTGATGAACTTTACTTCATAAAGAGGAACACCATGTACGCGACATAAACAAGTATCATCACGATCCCTTCCCAGCGGTCTATCTTATCCCTTCGTCCGGTATATGCGCAGAACAGGAGGATCATGATACTGAATAGCAAGGTTGCAAAATCCACCGTGGTCATGGCAGCGGTCGAGAGGGGAGTGATGACTGCAGAGCAGCCGAGTATAAGAAGAATATTGAAAACATTGGAACCCAAGACATTGCCCATAGCCAACTGATCCTTATGCTTGGCGGCGGCGGCAATGCAGGTGGCAAGTTCAGGCAGGGAAGTGCCTCCGGCGAGCAGGGTAAGAGCTATGACTTTGTCAGAGACACCGATTGCATGAGCAATATTGGTGGCATGCCCGACAAACAACTGGCCACCAAAGACAAGGCCGGCAAGTCCGGCTGCGATCAAAAACACGGCAACCCATACGCTATGCTCTTTCTGCTGGCCTTTTCCTGTTTCTTCCGACGGCTTGTCAAACTTGAAGCAATAGTAGATATAAGCCGCAAAAACCAACAGCATCACAGCACCTTCTATACGGTTGATCCCACCTCCTGTAAGCCCTAGGACCATGAACAGTATAGTGACACCCAAGATCATCGGAATATCGACACGCGCATTTGCCCGCGTCATCGCCACAGGAGCTATGACTGCTGTAATGCCAAGAATCATAAGGACATTGAAGATGTTGGAGCCAACGACATTGCCTATTGCTATATCAGCATTGCCCTGGATGGCTCCTGTGAGACTCACGACAAGCTCCGGGCAACTGGTCCCGAACCCGACAATTGTCAGCCCGATGACGAATTCGCTGATCCCCGCTTTACGGGCCACAGCAGACGCTCCGTCCACAAGCCAGTCAGCCCCGAAAACGATCAGAGCCAGACCGATGATAAGGAGAAGGATATCTATTCCCATTTTTTAGATGTTTATTTCAAGACGGCAGACGTTCTCCACATGCTGGGTATGCGGGAACATGTCCACAGGCTGGACATCTGTGATGCGGTATTTGCGGCAGAGGACTTCAAGATCCCGTGCCTGCGAGGCAGGATTGCAGCTGACGTACACGATTCTTTTCGGCTCTGCACGAAGTATGGTCTCCACGACATCCGGATGCATTCCGGCCCGCGGAGGGTCGGCAATGATCACATCCGGATGACCATGCTCTCCGATAAATGCCTCCGTCAAGATATCTTTCATGTCACCGGCAAAGAACTCGCAGTTGCCTATGCCGTTGTCCCGAGCATTGATTTTGGCATCTTCTATGGCTTCTGGCACGTACTCTATGCCTATGACCTTCGCCGCCTTGGAACTGACGAACTGGGCTATTGTACCTGTCCCCGTATAGAGATCGTAAACGGTCTCCTCACCCGTAAGAGATGCAAAGTCCCTGGCCACAGTATAAAGCTTCAGGGCCTGGGCGTTGTTTGTCTGATAAAAGGATTTAGGTCCTATCCTGAAACGCAGGTCTTCCATTTTCTCGTAAATAGCCTCGTCACCACGGTACAGTATGCACTCCTGGTCGGCTATGCTGTCATTAAGCTTGGAGTTGATCACATAATAGAGAGATGTGATCTCCGGGAAAGCCTCCGCTATTGCATCAAGCATAGCCTCGCGCCCTTCAAATTCGGCCGCGAAACAAATGATGAGCATCACCTGACCGTCATCGGTCGTGCGGACAAACATATTGCGGAACACCCCCTTATTCTCCCGTATGTCATAGAAGGGGATTCCATGACTTATGGCATAATCCTTTATGAAGAGGCGCAAGGCGTTTGAAGGTTCTTTCTGAAGATAGCAGCGCTTGATATCCAGGACCTTGTCGAAAAATTTGCCCACATGGAAACCGAGGCCCTGCCTCTGATCCTGCGGAATATTGTCAGGATCTTCATCGGGGAGTATCCACCTCTTGTTTGATGCGGTGAATTCCAATTTGTTACGATACAGAACCGTCTTGTCCGAACCGATCGTAGGGGAGACCTCCGGAAATTCCAGGTGCCCGATGCGCTTGAACTGATCCGCAACCTGCCGGCGCTTCGATTCAAGCTGCATAGGATAAGGGATAAGCTGCCAGCGGCAGCCGCCGCATATCCCGAAATGCTCGCAAAAAGGCTCAAGCCTGTACTTGGAGGGTTTCACTATCTCTGTTATCTTTGCATCGATAAATGATTTCTTCTTGCGGAGCACCCGGACGTTGACGACATCCCCGGGCACCGCATATTCGATAAACACTACAACACCGTCATCTGTATGGGCGATACATTTGCCTTCAGCGGCAATGTGCTCAACAGTGAGATTCTCTATGATCTGAACTTCTTTGTCTCGTTTTGCCATATCTCACAAAGATAATACAAGTTTCTCTATTCTGAACAAATGCTGCTCCCCCG
>CAKUYG010000224.1 GCA_934702165.1 uncultured Bacteroidales bacterium
ATTCCGGAAGCAACGGCCGTTTATGATCCGGAAAAATATCCGTTTTCCGAATCGGATTTTTATCAGATCATCAACAACGTCAACTACATCCTTTCCGCCGAGTACACGGCTTCCGGGGACAAGGCCAAGCTGAATTATCTGATGGCCCAGGCCTATGCCGTCAGGGCGTTCTCATATTTCATGCTGATACAGTCCTACCAGCAGACCTACAAAGGACACGAGGACCTGCCGGGGGTGCCGGTGTACACGGAGCCTACTCTGAGCTCTTCCAAGGGAAAGGGGCGCGGAACGGTGCAGGACGTGTATGACAGGATACTTGACGATCTTGACAGTGCGATGACCCGTTATGAGGTCTCCGGCAAAAGCCAGGGCGACATAAGCGAGATGGACTACTATGCCGCCAATATGCTCAAGGCTCGTGTGGCTCTGGTGATGAATGACTGGGAGACGGCCGCCGAGGCTGCCGGCATTGTGCTGGAAAAGCCCGGCAAGTCACTCCTGAGCATGGACGAGGCCACTGTGGTCAAGGGACAGTATGATGACGCCACCAAGGCCTGGACTACCGGCAGCACTCCGTTCAATTCTGTCAGCTCGTCTTCGGTGATCTGGGGTGCTAAGGTCCTCTCGGACCAGTCCACCGTCTATGCGTCGTTCTTCTCGCAGATGGACGCCTGCACCGATATATACTATGCGGCCGAGTCCCCGAAGTGCATCAGCAACTGGCTCTATGCCCAGATTCCCGATACGGATGTCCGGAAGGGCTGGTGGAACGGCAACATCGGCATCCCTGCCTCAAAGTGGAAATACGGTGCCAACATCGACTACAACCAGCACAAATTCCAGTGGAAGGATCAGAAAAGCTATCTTGGTGACTACATATTCATGAGGCTTGAGGAGGCGGTGCTCATCAGGGCTGAAGCCCTCTGCCGTCTCGGGGAGTATAAGGAAGCCCGTGAGGCTCTGTGCGAACTCGGTTCGCGCCGTGATCCTGGCTATGCCGCGCGTGTCTCGAAACTGAGCGGTGACGAGCAGACTTTTGCCAGCACCGGTGTGGTGAAGACCCTTATGGACGAAATCCTCCTTCAGAGGCGCATCGAGCTCTGGGGCGAGACAGGACGCATATTCGACATCCTGCGTCTGGGAAAAGGATGGACCCGCGACTGGACGGTAGGGAACGAGAAATCCAACCATACCAATATACTCAGCAAGTACCCGGAATATGCCGCATTCCCGGCTGATTACATGGAGTGCATCCTGATGATCCCGCAGACAGAAATAGACAATAATCCGAACATTTCAGATGAAGACCAGAACCCTTATATACAGCGTTAGCGCAGCTGTGCTTTCGCTCCTCTGCCTGTCCTGTTCAAAGGACCAGGTTTCCACGCTTTATGAAGGCTCTTCCGGATTGGCGTTTGCCTCCACGGTGCTCAATACCGAGTTGAGCTCAGAGGATGCCAACCAGATTCTCGTACCCGTCTACAGGGGCACGGAAGATGTATTTCAGGCTGACCTCTCTCTGGAGTTCGAGACAACTGACGCGTCGGGGGGTTCGACATGGGTGGAGAGCGATCCGGCGGGGATCTTCTCCCTGATTGCACGCCGCGTGCTTTTCGCCGACGGAAGCCATGTCGCTTATGCGCAGATCCGCTTCTCCGACATAGACAAGCTCGGCATCGATACCAAGTATCGTATGCGCCTGTCCATCAAGGACAATCTGAGCCCGTCGCAGAAGGGGAGCGTGGTCATCACGGCTAGCCGTAAACTCAACTTCAAGTACCTGGGCAAGTGCACATGGACGGACCGCTGTCTCTTTGACGGCAGTTATCAGGCGGATATCTACAAAGCCGAAGAGGCGGATATCTATCGCGTGATGGACCCTTATTCAGAGGGGCTTACTGCCGAGGAATATGCGGAGAACGGCTGGGCCGGGACCCCATCGGAATATGTGCAGTTCTCCGTGCGTTCTGACGGCAGCATATACTATGAGCCGTTCTGCACCGGCATGAAGGTGCAGGGGAAATATCTGGCTTATGCATATTACCCGTCAGAGTACCAGTGGGGCAAGGATTTCTCCCAGTACGCCTCCGAGAACCGCCGGATCTCAGACAAGGAACTCCAGCTCTATCCGGTCTATTGCCTTCCTGATTTCCAGTACGGCTTCCTCAATGACGGAGCCTATAAGCTGACGGTCCTTCTGCCATAGTGTTGCCTATAGATCAGGCGAAATTTGAGAGAAAGTTGCCTATGTTTCAGGCAACTTTCTCTTTGTTTTTGCCTATAGATTAGGGAATACTTCGTGTGGTTGTGCTTGAAAACCACTATATTTATGATAAAGTGTTGAGGATCATGTTGTCCCTATCGGAGTACAGAGTATTTCGAAAATCCGCGAAGACGGATACGTGTATGTTGACAAGACTGCGGCAATCTACAGCCTTGCCGCGACCTGTCAGTACTATTTGCTGAGCCGGCCTCGCCGTTTCTGGAAGAGCCTTCTCGTCTCGACGCGGCATACCGCAAGACGGGGCGCAAGGTGGTGATCCTCATCGACGAGTATGACAAGCCGCTCTCAAGCGGCAAGCATATAATCAAGCTCGGCATCAATTTCTCATCCGAGTCCCATACCGTGGATGGCTGGAAAGCCGACAGAAGCTGAGATATCTCTAATCATGTTGTTCCTCTGAATTTTATAAACAATCAAAAGACCGTTGCCTCCACCTGCGAGGCTTTTGTGTTGAGCAGGTGGAGGCAACC
>CAKUYG010000225.1 GCA_934702165.1 uncultured Bacteroidales bacterium
TGCTAATGGCGGTGCGATAAAGTCCTGTAAGATTGACGGAGTGGTCCGTTCTGGCCACATTGCTGCAGGAATTGTAGGATTGAGCGATTCGGATGTTGAAATCTCGGATTGTGAAGTAAACGTTGAATGTTATGGTGATGACTACACTGGTGGTGTATTCGGATCTAAATCAGGTTATATTGGGGACGTTGTTGTCAAAAACTGCATTGTGCGTGGACGCATTTATGGCAAAACTGTGGGAGGAATTGCTGGATCGTTACAAGGATCAGATGTGATTTCTGGATGCAAATCCTATGCGACATTGAGTCTGGTTGATAAAAAGTATGATTCATGGGCTGGCGGGATTGCGGGATCCGCTTATTATAATTGCAAATTCGAAGACTGTGAAGTCTATGGTGACATAGATATTGAGAGCGAATACGAATTAGGTTCTCCTCATGTGGGAGGGTTGATCGGCCATGCTTCAGATGCTACAATTTCCAACCTTAAATTTGAAGGCACGATGAATGTCACGAGCAAAAAGGAAGGGAATACTGTCGGAGCCATTATCGGTGTGGTGGAAAACTCCCTCGCGGTTTCCTCCGAATGTACCTACAAGAAATCCGGCACCGGCTCATTCCCGCCTGTCGGCACTTACCCGGAAGGGTCTGAGACTACCATCCGTAACAATATTAAAGGAATCTGATGAGTATGAAATATTCTAATATTCACATAGTTCTGGCTCTCGCTGCCGCGGCGCTGGCGTCCTGCACCAAGGCTCCGTCCCCGGCGAGTGGCGGTTTTCCGGAGGACGGTATAGTCCGTATCAGCACGACTGTCTCCGCACTGGAGACAAAGACTCCTGAGACGCGTGCCGATGCTGCGGCCACGTATGAGGGGAGCACTCTCGGCCTCTTCCTGGACTACGGAGACGGGCAGAAGTACACCCGGTCCAATGTTCTCTGGAGCAATGACGGCTCCAACAACTGGTCCGCGGCGGCCCCGATGCTCTGGAAGGATGCCTCGACCAAGCTTGATGGCGTGTATGCATACGCCCCTTATGTCGCTGGGGAGGACAGTCCGTCGGAGGTGAAGTTCACGATTCCTCTCGACCAGTCGGAGGGGCTTGAGAGTGCGGATCTTCTCTGGTGTCCGATGCAGGGTTTCGATCCGGCTACAGGGTTGACTGACAAGAAATTGAATATTGAGTTCAAGCACGCCCTCGTCAAGCTCACGGTGAACATCATCCTCGGCACGGAGTTCAAGGGTAAGGATATTTCCATTCGGGAGGCGCTGTTCCGCGGGTCGGTTGACAAGGCTGCGATCTTCTTTCGCGACAAGCCGAGTGTTGTCGGTGTGGCGCCGAGTGTGAGTGCCAATGCCGTGAGCATCAAGATGCACGATTGCTCGGCTGACGGGAAACTCGCCTGCGAGGTCATATTCTATCCTCATAGCTTTGACGGGAAGGAGATGCTGACTTTCACCCTCTCCGACGGCAAGGATTACAGGCTTACCCCGGCAAGCGGCTTTGACGACAGATTCAAGCTTGGCAATGCCTATAATATGAATGTGAAAGTCGGCAATGACAAGGTGGAAATCGTGAACGTGGCCATAGCAGACTGGGACGGCTCCAGCAACGTGGGTGGCGAAAATACTGATTTTGAGGCGTCCAAATCTCCGATGCCGGTGGACATCTCTGATCTGCGCACGGAGCTCAAGGCCTGGAACGAGGCAAATCCTAACTCTTCGAAATCTCTCAAAGATTTTATTACCAAGGAGTTGCTTGATGATTGCTGCGTGGACGGCAAACTGATTTTGACCGGTGAGTTTGACAACACGACTGAGTTGTGTCTCGGCATGTCCGAGGAGACCATTGAGGCTTTCGCTGTCATCGCGGCCTATGTCCGTGACAACGATGTCACCTGTCTTGACATGAGTGGACTGAAAGGGGTTAAGCAACTGATTTCTATCAGTCCAGCTGTTTCCGGCAAAGCTGAAGAATACAACTTGCGTTTTAGTTCTGTAATTGACGACGGCAGCACCGTAAGCGGTGCAGGAAGCAAACTTGAGACTTTCATCGGTTCAGAGGATGTGGTCAACATTACGCGCGCTTTTGAGGGATGTACTGCTTTGACCTCTGTTTCAGGGCTCAATAATGTGACTCATGCTGATTTTGCGTTTGCCGCTTGTTCCAAGCTCTCCAAGACCCCTGCTCTTCCAAATGTGCTTTCTCTCAAGTACACTTTCAACAATACAGCGATTACTGATCTGAAATACGAAAGTGTCAAGGAAATAACTATATACAACTGCGGTGAACTGACAATCATTGATTGTCCTAATGCCGTAAAACTCGGAGAGAATGTCTTTGCCGGAGGCATGCCGAAATTAACGGATATCTACTTGGAGTCAAAGCATTTCGAATTAGTTTACGCAACGGCGTTTGATCATCTGATAAAAGGGCAGGTCACTCTGCATCTGGATGCATCCCAGAAAAGTAATATCGATGTGACCAATAAAACATGGACTCCTAAAAATTCGAATGGTGAATCTGCAGTTGATGGCGGTGAGTCGGTTCATGTCGATCTTCTCAAAGCCGTCTACTGCGGAACGGAAAAGATTCTATAGTGTCAGACCCGGAAGAAGATTCTCGAAGTTGATGAAAGAGTTTGCGCTCATATTCGGTAAAGAAGCCGCCCCAAAGCTGCGGAGCGGCTCCTATGCGGATGGGATTGCTGGACAG
>CAKUYG010000226.1 GCA_934702165.1 uncultured Bacteroidales bacterium
CAAATCCTGCAAAAAGTTGCAAATTCATACCCGAAGAAAAGATTATCAATAATTTAATATGATAGATGGCATATCATCGGGAGAATGATTGTGATGAGCGACAATAACGTCGAAATTGAAAACGGCATACACAGTACCTGCCTTTCTACATGAGCATGTTCATCTGAGAACTTTGAGATTTGCCTGTTTTTTTGTATCATTACGGCCCGAATACAAAATAACAGTTAAAGATGAAAAAGTGCATTACCTTTATCGCAGCGGTATCATCGCTGCTGCTCTGCGCATCATGTAGTAAAAGCCAGGACGGAAAAGAAGCCTTCGAGCGCATCGACGTGGACTGCAAAGCCCTGTCCGGAAGTCTCGGATCCGAATTTGCAGAGTTCGCATCCAGGAACACGTCTTACATCATAAGCGACCTCACGACTGAAAGTTCAGTCACACTCGGAGGGAAGTTCAGCCTGAATGACGAAGAGCTGCACCTGCATATCACAGCCACAGAGGATGTTTACGGAAATGTAGGCAGCATCAGCATAGTCCCGGAGGACGAGAAACTGGACAAGGATCTGTTCGCCTACTTCCTCAACAACTACGAGAGCCTTGATCTCGGTCAGTGGCTGGGAGCAAAATATAATGTGACCGCAGAAGACGGAAGCTCCTCCGGCGGGGTTTATCAGACAGTGGATGAAACCCTTAAACTGGTCGAATCATCCGCTGATCTGGACAATCTGCTGGTACACGCCGTGTTTGGAGTCGCACCAGGCAAGGCTTATGCAGTCCCTTCCATCAAGGACGGCCGCTTCTGCATCCTGGTCATGAACAACTTCCTGCGCCTCGACTATTCAAGGCTTTATGAACTTATCGGCAGCGACTACAACACCTTCGCCGCAGACAACTACATCATCGGTTCAAAGATGTCGCTGTTCGGCACCAACTACTTCTATTGTGACTATGCGCTCGACTTTGCAGATTATGCATTCAACTGCGATTTCAACGCGGACGCGGATGCAAAACTCATCACAAGCATAACCCTCAACTTCGCCAGCACTAAGACCGATGAGCAGCTCTCAATGTGGAAAGCCTACGCCGCCGGTACTGAAGCCCTCAGACTCGGCACTTTCAAAGAGGCCTACACCAGTTCTTTCGGCTCAAAGGGCAAGACCTTCGACTCCCCGGAAGCCGTCCTCGAGTATGTCGAGACCAAAGGCAGGCCCGCAAGCGGCTTCGACCCTGATATTGTCGTGGTCTATGGCAACGACAAGGCGAGCCTCACCATCACCCTCAAATCCCTTTCGGTCACGATGAGCATAAAGTAGCTTGAATTGAAAATACAAGTCATTGACTTGCAACTAAGGTTTTGATTCGATCGACTTACAGTATACCGGGCGATTTATCATGTTTTTTGCATGTACTTCGCCCGGTATACTGTAAAATTAAAGGTTAGAGCACTTTCCCTATATTTTACTATAACCTGCGACACCAAAAGCCACAGGACAGCGATTTCCACGCCAGGTTAGAGCATAATGGCATCATCATGCTCTAACCTGAACGGAATTCATACTCCCGGAGGAAGCAGAGAGCGCTACCTCATCCGCCAGATGAACAGATCATGGCCGGGCCGGTGAGATAGACATCCCGGAAGAGGTCGCCGTCCGGGGTGAACTCCACTGAAAGCCTGTCCCGACGCGCCTGCACATCGTATTTGACCGGTGCGCAGGCGCCTTTGCCTTCAAGCAGGTAAGAAGCGATGGCGGAAGCGGTGATGCCTGTACCGCAAGCAAGTGTCTCAGCCTCAACACCTTTTTCAAATGTCCGGACACGGATGGAGCGCAGGCCCGGCGCTGCCGACACGAAGTTGACATTGACCCCTTCCGGAGCGAAGAGAGGATTCCAGCGGTACTCGCGGCCCACCTTATCGACATCGACCTTATCCACATCCGGAACGAAAAGCACAAGATGCCGCGTGCCGGTATTGACGAACCAGCCCTCAAGTTCCCGGCGGTATTCAGTCACGTCTATCATCTTGAGCCTGACAACATACGAGTCTCCCCGCCGCGAGATGATCTCGGCCGTATGCAACCCGTCCGGAGCCTCAAACAGATAAGCCCTCCCCACGGCGGGCCTTATCCCGAGATAATCGGCAAAAGCGGCGATGCAGCGGCCACCGTTGCCGCACATCATGCCGGAAGACCCGTCCGGATTGAAAAACTCCATCTTGAAGTCCACCACACCAGATGTCCCCAATATCATCAGTCCATCCGCCCCGATACGTCCGTCAGCAGAAAGAAATCCGCTCTTGCGGCTGCACAGACTGCAGATCTTTTCCGGCTGCCTGTATCCGGAGACATCGCCGGAACGGCCGTCCATGACGATGAAGTCGTTGCCCGCACCAGAATACTTGTAAAGTTCCATCACCTCAGCAGATCTTCGAGGGTGACGGAACCGGAAGTCTTCTCGTCCCGGTATTTCACGATTACCGGGCAGTACAGGCTGACCCCGCTTCCCGCACCGGGCCCCTTGCTTATCGGACGGCTGCCGGAGACGACCACCGCTCCGCGCGGCACGACCACCCTGCCGTCGGAGTTGCGCGGCACAAATTCTCCCGTTGTCGCATCATACAGGGCCGTGGAGGCCGTGATGATGACCCCGGATGCTATCACCGCCTTTTCCTGCACTATGGTGCCCTCATAGATGCCGCAATTGCCGCCCACGAACGC
>CAKUYG010000227.1 GCA_934702165.1 uncultured Bacteroidales bacterium
GGCGCGATGAATTCGGAGGCAGCCTGGAGAACAGGATGAGATTCATGCGCATGGTGATAAAGAGGGTGATGGAGGAGGCCGGGAACGATCTCGGCGTGATAGTAAAGATGAACATGCATGACGGCTTCAAAGGCGGGATGCAGACCGAAGAATGTCTGGAGGTGGCCCGCGAACTGGAAAGGCTCGGAGTGCACGCTCTCGTGCTCTCGGCAGGATTCGTCAGCAAAGCCCCGATGGAGGTGATGCGCGGGGCGATGCCGCTCAAGACCCTGGCCCACTATATGGACCCGTGGAAATTCTGGTGGCTCAAGGCCGGCCTCTCGCTGGCCGGCAGGAAGATGATACCGACGGTGCCATACAGGGAAGCCTACTTCCTCGAAGACGCCAAAAAGTTTCGCGTAGCACTGAAGATGCCGCTCATCTACGTGGGCGGGATCAACAGCCGCGCATCCATGGAGACCGTGCTTGACGAAGGGTTCATCGCGGTGCAGGTGGCCCGGGCCCTTGTGCATGACACGGACTTTGTCAACAAGTTGCGAAGTGGAGAGATAGAGTGCAGCGGCTGCGGCCATTCCAACTACTGTATAGGCCGCATGTACACCCTTGAAATGAGGTGCCACTGCAAGACGCCGGACCTCCCGGCAGGACTGGAAAGAGAAATCGAGGAGGCTGAAAAGATGTGGAAATGAACGGAAGAATCATAATAACGGGAGCCAGCGGCGGCATGGGCTCCGCCGCGACAAGGGCCCTCGCAGCCAAAGGCATACCTGTGACGATGGCCTGCCGCAACCTCCAGAAAGCAGAAGAGGTCAGGACAGAGATATTGAGGGATATACCTTCAGCCGACCTTAAGATAAAAGAGCTTCACCTGGACTCCTTCAGATCAATAAGGACGTTTGCGGACTCCATCGTAGACGGACAGACAGCGGGACTGTTCAACAACGCCGGCACCATGCCGCGCCGCTTCTCCCTCTCTGAAGACGGCTATGAACTCACCCTCGCCGTGAACTACCTCGGCCCATGGCTGCTGACTCGTCTGCTGATGCCCAAGATGGCCAGGGACTCTGCGATAGTGAACATGGTGTCCATCTCCAGCGCCAACGCGCGCATCCGGAGCGACTTCCCCCACGAGCAGGCTTCAGAGTTCAGCCAGATAGGCTCGTACGCGGAGTCCAAACTTGCCCTGATGTACTTCACTATCGGGCTCGCATCGCGCTGCACTATGAGGGTCAGCGCCGCCGACCCGGGCATTGTGGATACCGGCATAATCAGGCTCGACAGATGGTTCGACCCTCTCACAGACCTGATATTCAGGCCTTTTTGCAACAGTCCGGCAAAGGGCGCCGCTCCTGCGGTGCGTGCCCTGCTATCCCCACGCGGCGGTATGCTTTTCTCAGTGAGGGGAGACAGGGACTTCCCCTCACGCTACACACGCCGGGCAGATGATATAAAGCGCATCTGGGATATTACCGAAAGAGAACTGGAACAATGGATATGATCAGGAAAGCAACAACATTACTGTTGGCTTCCACCCTCTCGCTCAACGCATTGCAGGCCCAGGAAGTCATAGGGACACACCGTCTGTCACGCGACAGTGACGGCTGGTATTGCCACAATGTGGTGGCCACAGAATTCAAGGGCAGGCTCTATGCGCAGTGGCAATGCTCGGACAAGGACGAAGACGCACAGGACACAAGGATTTACTATTCCTGTTCAGAAGACGGCAGACATTGGAGCGTACCGGAGAAAATGGACATAAGTCTGGACAGTGTGAAGTTCATCTCCAACGGGGGCTGGTGGAACAGCGGTGATTCCCTGCTCTGTTTCATCAATGTCGCAAGACTTGACGGAAGCAGGGAATGCCTCTACACCACTTCCGCCGACGGAGACGAGTGGAATGCACCGCGTCCCGTCACCGACTTTCGCGGGCAGCCTGTCTCCGGCATCATCGAGCAGGACACACGAAGGCTTCCTGACGGACGGATATTGACGGCATTCCATATCGGGAAGGATATGATATGCACCCCTTACTACACAGACGACCCCTCCGCCAAAAGCGGATGGAAAGCGGGGACGATGCCTCACCTGAGTTACGAAGGCAAGAGCACGAGCCGCGAGATCGAGCCCTCATGGTACCTTGACAGAGACGGGGCCATAGTGATGATCTTCCGGGATCAGGCGGGCAGCTTCCGCAAACTCCGTTCAACCAGCACTGACAGAGGAGAAACATGGACGCTTCCGGAACTGACGGACATAGAGGACTCACGTTCAAAACAGTCAGCCGGAAATCTTCCTGACGGACGGGCATTCATGGTCTGGAACCCTTCGGAATCGAAAGACAGACTTCCGCTTACCCTAGCCATACAGGACGGACAGGACTGGATCCGTTACACATTACGCAGCGAGGAAGACCTCACACCCATGAGGCACGAAGGCCTGTACAAGCGCAGAGGTTACAGCTATCCCAAGACCTTTGTATGGAACAACATCCTGGTGATAGGCTATGCGGAAAACAAAGAAGACGCCTGCGTGACGCTTGTCCGTATACGCAATAAATGATTAACTTTGCACCGGCACAAAAAAAACAAAAAACGATGATAAGATCCATGACCGGCTACGGCAAGGCTGAAGCCTTGATCGAGAGCGGAAAAATCACAAT
>CAKUYG010000228.1 GCA_934702165.1 uncultured Bacteroidales bacterium
CATCCTCGACGGCCACAGAAAAGCGCTCCCCGAGCGGCACTTCCAGCTCGAAATTCAGAGCCGTCACCGCATCGTAGAGCAGGTTGGTCTTGAGTGCCAATATGGTACGGTAGTCCCAATATTCATAAGCAGTGCGGGGTGCCGGGCTCCCGGATGGCGCTTCCAGCAAACAGGCGGGCGCGGCCCCGAGAGGCAGCATCTCCCCTTCATCGAAGCGGATCTCGGTCCAGGAAAGACGGATAAACGAACGCCTCATGTCCACGAACCATTGCCTTACAACCCTCCGCCACAAGCCCGGGTCCCAGGATTTGATGAGGGTCTTTTTCTGGTCAGCCGGGAGCGGGGAATCAATGATCTCCAGAAGCCTTGTGCGCTGCGCATCCGTCAACGTGCTGTCGGTGAGAGTCCTTGCACGGAAAAGCCGCCACGATTCGCCGTCAGCCTCGGAGCGGAGTCTGTCAATAAGTCCCGGATAATGCGAACTCAGGTACAGTACCATGGCCGCACGCCGCCGCTCGGAAAGCCGGGCGTTGTAGGAAGAACGTCCCTCCGGCGAAGAATATGAAACCACGCTGAGACTGTCCACATCATCGAGGCCGATACGGGCAATCGAGTCGGCAAGTGCCTCCAGGCTCTCCCGCGTACCCATGTACCCTGGCCGGATAACGGCGTCGTCCCAACGGAAATTCACGGAAAACTCGGCATTGCGCCTCACGCCGGTCCTGGTGCCTGTGCGAGGCTCCTGGGCTCCGGCACCCGAGCAGAATGCAAATGCCAACACAGCAGAATATAGCAATCCCCTCAAGCCGGCAATCACATGCCGGCCAGTGAACAGTTTCTTGATTGCCTTAAAGTCATTCATATTCAGTGCTTGTGCTTCCCTTGTAAGCGACGTCTCTTGTCAAGAGACGTCGAAACCGGGCTGCAAAAATAATACCTTTTTATTTAATAGCAAACATTGAGAAGAATCATGTTGGTTCATTTTCACCCCCCCCCTATCAAGTTGTTCAGTATATGATTGTTAGCGCAATGCGACGTCTCTTGACAAGAGACGTCGAAACTCACGGAAGCCGACACAGTATTTGAAAAACATCAACAACTTGGCAATTGTGAACTGTTTGCGTTTCCGTTCTCCCGGCAATGGAGGGCGGTTCAAGTTAATCTGCGGGATCAGCTCAAGGCTTGGTCTCGCGGCTATGTTTGCATTCCTTATCATTCCTGGCCAGGCTCAGGCACAGCAGCGCAGTTCCGAGTTCACCGTTGATTTCCGTTGGGACAAATCCACCCTTGACACCTTATATATGAATACCGGCAAGCGGCTCCGTGAGCTGTCGGACAGCATTGCTGCTATCGGGTTGGAACGGATTGACAGTGTGGGGCTCGTCTCTTATTCTTCCCCTGAAGGAATGTCGGCCTACAATGCCCGGCTTGCACAGAGGCGTGCCGCTACCATGAGCCTGTATATTCTTTCTGCCCACCCGGAACTCGGGGACCGTCTCAGCGTGGATGCTGACGGGGAGTCCTGGCACCTTTTCAGGGCTCGCGTGCTGTCGGACACGACTTTGACCGGGGCTCAGAGGTCGAGGCTGCTTGAGATAATCGATTCGTCCGTGGGGGCTGATGCCAAGAAGGTTCTCATCAAGAGGGCGTACCCGGGGCTGTGGCGGCGGATTGTTCGGGAATGGTTTCCGTATATGCGCCGTTCGTTCGTGAGCCTTGACTGGCATGAGACCCGTCCGGTTTTCGGGGCTGTAAGTCCTCTTTCCTCCATCGTCCCGTCTGTGCTGCTGCCGGCGGAAGGTGGGGAGATGGCGCCTCGCACTGTATATGAATATTGGGACAGGCGTACCATTCTCGCGTTGAAGACCAACCTGCTATACGATGCGGTGACGGCTCTGAATTTTGAGATGGAAGTGCCGCTTGGGGATAGCTTCTCCGTGGCCGTCGAGGATGTGTTCCCGTGGTGGAACTGGGGCCCGAACGGCAACAAATACTGTTTCCAGATATGGGAGATGGGAGTTGAACCGCGCTGGTGGTTCGCCAGGACCGATGCTCGCGACAGGCTCTCCGGGCACTTCCTCGGAGTTTACGGGATGTCCGGAAAATACGACCTGCAGTGGGATACGAAGTTCTGCTGGCAGGGGGAGTTCTGGTCGGCGGGATTGACCTACGGATATGCGATGCCTCTGTGGAGCTGGTGCAATCTTGAACTCTCTGCTTCGCTGGGATTCATGCGGAGCGACTGGCGGCACTATGAGCCGGGAGAGGGGTATGAGCATCTCTACAGGGATCCGTTCCGGACGGGAGTGCTCTCTTATTTCGGGCCGACCAAGCTCAAGGCTTCGCTGGTGGTGCCTATAACTTTGCGCAGGAGGGTCAGGAGATGAGAAGTTTGCGTCACGGTTTTTTGAAGCTGGCTCTCGGGGCTGCGCTCTGCGTGCTTTCGGACTGTATTTTTTCCGGCTGCGAGAGGCGGCCGCTTGAGGATCAGGATTTCCGCACACGGGTGCAGGTCAGGGTCAACCTCGATGGCATCCAGAACGTCACCTGCGACATCTACAATGACAAGATTCCCGTGCCGGAGATCGACCCGGAGGTGATGCACGTGCT
>CAKUYG010000229.1 GCA_934702165.1 uncultured Bacteroidales bacterium
CATGTGTGGTGGTACAGCTGCATCTGGTGCGGCCAGTCCCATGGCTACGGAGAGAAGCATATCACCAAAGCTGAATGGAAAGGCAGCGGCAACGAGGCGACTTACGAGCAGTTCCGCAAGGCCATGGCTGACCAGGCCCGGGAGTTTGAGGAAAACGCGCTCCTTACCACCACAGCACAGCCGGGCACGTTCATACTGAAGAAGAAGTCCGAAGCCAAGATGAGTCCGAAGTATCAGAGCAGTGTCAACTATGCGCTCAATGACAACCTGCTTGATGACAGTATCTTGGGGACAGACTACACTCTTCCGCTCAATCATGGCCAGCTCCGTTCGCTGTCAATCCGTCTGGTTGAAGAACTCATTGGCGGAGAAGTAAAACCGGCCAGGAGGTCACGAGGAAAAGCAGAGACGTCCAAATCCTCCATCATCGGCCTGGATACGGTATTCGGAGGGGAAAGCCGCCAGGATGATTCTCCTGCCACACGGCAGGAAATGGTATCGGTGCTCTATCGGGCCCTACGCTATATAGAAGAGAGCAAGGTTTACTCATACACCGAGTTCACTTCCGGACTCGACAAATACTCCGACAGCGGCAGCATCGCTCCTTGGGCGACCGAAGCCATGGCGTTCATGGAGGCTCTTGGACTTATGGAAGGAACCTCTGACGGCAAAATCTCTCCGGAGAGGCTATGCACTATCGAAGAAGCCATAGACCTTGCGGAGAAGTGCACACATGCCCAGCAACTCGGCTGGTATCAGGCCAGATCCTGGGGAGAAGGGAACGGTAGATCCTACTTCGGAAATGCTTGCTATGTCCCGGACGAGGCTCTGAGCACCTGGCGTATCTTTGCTCCTGGTGAGAGGGTCTGGGTCACAGGACCGAGAGCGGGCGGCGCATCAAAGTTCCTTCCGATAATTGAGCCATACAGCGGCCAGACCATGTATGTCGATGCCGAATGGTTCCGTCCGATCCGTAAATTTGTCTACACATCAAAACGGACAATCACCGGGCCGCTCATCTTTCAGGACTACTACGAAGGAGTCAAAATGCTCTGATAAATAATTATAATTGAAAGACGGAGGTGCTGCGCGATACTTTTGTTTTGAGCGCAGCACCTCCGTCTTTCAGTTACAAGGAATGCCGTTTGCTGGAGACGTATTATTGCAGTCTTTTCGAGTCAGCGTATCTGAGAAAGTCAAGGACCGTCCTGTTGAATAATTCCGGCCGTTCCATATTGGACATGTGCCCGCAGTCTGGAAGTTCGACCTGTCGGCTGTCCGGCAGGAAGTCCAGCATCTTCATGTGTCCCTTGTGCTCGGTCTCTCCGGAAAGGTACATCGTCGGTACAGCAGGGCGTCCGGCCTTGAGACGGTCAAAAGCCTCATGGCCATAATACAACCTTGACTCGATATGAGTAATTTGGAAACCGTCCCAGTCCATCACCATCTCAGTGACTGCCGGCCGTATACGCCCGGCCTGTGAGCCGCCTCGATATACGAGTTTGTCGATCCATTCATATTTCCACCTGTCCACTCCTTTTGCAAGGACTTCAGAGATAGATGCGCGCTTGCGCTCCAGTTCCTCTGCTGTCATGGGTTCCGACGGACTCTTGTAGTCCGTCTTCATCGCACCGCTGCACATCACGCAGCTCAGCATCCTTTCCGGGTACATCCCGACCATGTCGCCCGCGATGAAGCCTCCCATGGAGAGACCCACGATGTGGGCTTTGTCTATGAGGAGCGAATCCATCAATGTGACGAGGTCATCCACGTGTGTGAACTTCATCCCTTCCTTCTGGCTTGAGGATCTGCCGTATCCGCGGAAGTCCGGCACAATGACACGATACCGCGCAGCAAAGTCCCTTAACTGCCCAGTCCACATACGGCGGTCAAGTGTATGCCCGTGAAGCAGTATCACCGGCACTCCCTCACCATACGACTCATAATAGATGCGTCCGCCTCCCGAGACCGGGACATAGCCGATCTCGCGAGCCGGGCCGACGGCGATCTCCTTGACAAACGGCTTCTCAAAGCCTTCAACATGGACGATCACGCGGGCAAGTCCGCATTCAAAGGTGGACTGCACCCTTATAAGCCCCTCACCGAAATAGGTATTCATCTCCACTGTACGCCAGGACTCCTCCCTGCGCAGATCTCCGGTTTCAACACCGAGCAGACGCAAAGGCCCCTCTACCTCTACGCGGAAGCGCCTCGGCTCCATCTGCTGGAGCCGGCCCAGACTGTCGACGAGGCTCAGACGGATATGCGATACAGTGGATGTCATCCCGCGAGGGGTGTAATCGCTACGTAGAGGATCCAAGAGATCGTAATCAGCATCAAGTCTGACATCGGCCACAGGGCCGTGATTGACAAGGGAATCACGAAGCACTTCCCTGCCGTCCTTATATCCTATGGCCAAGACTTTACCCCGTTTTGAAGGAAGCTGTACTCTGATGCAATGGTCAGGGTAATCCGCGGTCACGCGTGTCTTGAGCGGCATCTGCGGGTTGCTCCACATCGGGAAATAAAACTTCACGGAATCGCAGGTGGTGTAGCAGCGGACCTCTACGCATCGCTCGTCAATATACGGAAGATCCCAGGTGTC
>CAKUYG010000230.1 GCA_934702165.1 uncultured Bacteroidales bacterium
TTGGTGTCAAGGGGGAGCCTGTGGCGATCGGCAAACTTGAGAGGTTTGTGGCTGATTATATGCAGGAGCATCGCGGAGCGGACTCTACGGAAACTGGTGTGACGGTTGCCCCTAATGGTCTGAAGGTCGCTGTCATAGGCTCCGGTCCTGCCGGACTTGCCTGCGCCTCTGACTTGGCCAAACTCGGCTACGACGTGACGATTTTCGAGGCTTTGCACAAGGCCGGGGGAGTGCTCGAATACGGCATACCTGAGTTCCGTCTTCCTAAGGAGAAAGTTCTCCGGGGTGAGATTCAGGATGTTGTGCGGCTTGGAGTGAAGATAATGACCGATGTGATTGTCGGCAGGACGGTGACTGTAGACTCGCTTATGGGAGAGATGGGCTTCAAGGCTGTCTTTGTGGGGAGTGGTGCGGGACTTCCGAAGTTCATGGGGATTCCGGGTGAGAACCTGTGCGGAGTCTTCTCGGCCAACGAGTTCCTGACGCGAAGCAACCTGATGTGCGCCTGGAGGGATGATTATCTGACCCCTATCCACGCGGGCCGCAAGGTTTGCGTCGTGGGAGGTGGTAATGTCGCCATGGATGCTGCGCGTACTGCACTGCGTCTCGGAGCTGAGGTTCATATTGTGTATCGCCGCACGGAGGCGGAACTGCCTGCCCGCAGGGAGGAAGTTCATCATGCAAAGGATGAGGGAGTTGTATTTGACCTTCTCACAAATCCGGTGGAGATTGTCGGAGATGAGCGCGGATGGGTGAAGTCTTTGCGTTGCGTCCGGATGGAGCTTGGTGAGCCTGATGCAAGCGGACGCCGCAGTCCGGTACCTGTTGAGGGTTCGGAGTTTGAGGTGTCGGCTGATACGGTGATAATGGCTCTTGGTACTACTTCCAATCCGCTGATATCCAGAACGACTCCCGGTCTGGAGACAAACCGCCGCGGCGGGCTCGTGGCGGATGAGTGCGGCGTGACGACACGTCCAGGGGTATTTGCTGGCGGCGATGCCGTCACCGGTGCCGCCACGGTGATACTTGCCATGGGAGCGGGGCGCAAGGCCGCCAAGGCGATAGACGAATATTTGAAAGTCTCCCGATAAGATTTTGGAAAAACACACTAATAACCGACCATAATGAAAGATTCTGATTTCTGGGCCTCTGTCAAGACTCCTAAATTCTGGAGAGACATGCTCACGATTTCCGTAGCCATGTTTATCGCTGCTGCTGCGGTATACTACTTCCTTGTGCCCAGCAAACTTGTGGTGGGCAGCATCTCCGGCTTGTCGATTGTCATAAGCGGGGTGCTTGCCAACATGGGCATTGTTGTCAAAGTGTCCACTGTAGTCTTGATAATCAATGCTATCCTCCTCGTTATAGCGTATATTTTGATAGGGCCGGAGTTCGGGGTCAAGACTGCATACGCTGCGCTTGTTCTTGGGCCTATGATGGATTTGTGGGAGAAAATATGTCCTTATGAGCATCTTATGGAGCCTGGGGCGACTTCCATGATGGGAAACCTGTGGTTTGACCTTCTCTGTTTTGTGCTGGTGCTGAGTGCTTCGCAGGCGATATTGTTCCGCATCAATGCCTCGACCGGGGGACTTGACATAATAGCGAAGATCTTCAACAAGTATTTTCATTTCGACATGGGGATGTCTGTGACGATTGCCGGGGTGCTGATATGCTGCACGGCCTTTCTCATCAACCCTTTCAGACTTGTGATTATCGGTCTTATCGGCACATGGATCAACGGGCTGATCGTCAATTATTTCATGGCTTCCCTCAGCCGCCGCAAGCGGGTCTGCATCATTTCGCGTGAGCATGAGCGGCTTCGCAGGTATATCATCGAGGACATCGTGCGCGGCTGCACTCTCTACGAGGTGACGGGCGGCTACAGCGGAGAGAAGTATATGGAGATACAGACTCTTCTGACCCAGAATGAGTTCGCGTCTCTGAAGGGCTACATCCGCGACAACGACATCAAGGCCTTCATCACCGCCGGCAACGTCAGCGAAGTCTACGGCCTCTGGAGCGACCACAAGGGCCTGAAGAAGAAGTAGAGGCCCCACGCTATTGCTCTGATTTTCTGCTTCTTATTCCTGCTTCATCCTCTTCTCTGCTCTTCTTTGCTTTGCATCTCCGCCGTGCGCACGGGAGTGGGCCGAAGGGTTCTGTGTAAGTGCAGGCGGGGAGCTGTGCCGGTAGAAGGGTGCCGGCGCGCGGCGGAGAAATGTCTGTGTAAAGCGGAGCTGTCCATGTAAGCCATGTAGGGAAGTGTGCCGTGCGCACGAGACTGATCCCGTGCGTGAAAAGCCGTCTGGTGCGCACGAGACATATTCCCGCGAGGCTGCCGTGCGCACGAAAGGTCTTGGTGCGCACCGAACTGCCCTCGTGCGCACGGCGAGGACGGGTTTGCCGGTCACCATCCATTCCCTTCGCCCCGCCCTCGTCAGGTAGGAGCCGTTTTCTGCATTTCCGCTCCCACCTGCACAGCCTGCCTGCCCCAGAGCACACTCTGTGTCCCTTCTCCCGTTCAGGTAGGAGCCGTTTTCTGCATTTCCGCTCCCACCTGCGCAGCCTGCCTGCCCCAGAGCACACTCTGTGGC
>CAKUYG010000231.1 GCA_934702165.1 uncultured Bacteroidales bacterium
GCTGGCCGCCGTTCTGCATGGTTCTCACTCCTACCGTTCTGCCAAACAGCTTCGGCGTTCCGCCTGATCTGTCTTTTTCATACCTTTTACAGGCGCGGTTCACCGTGCTATGGTTTTTGCGCCCTTGAGATGCCCTAAGCTCTTTTAATTCCCATTTACCGTGTTTGCGGGCTGCTCTTTCCAACTGTTTTGCTCATCACTTTTGCTCTTTATAAAATCGTTCAGCTCATCAGTGTAGATTTCCATCACATTGAGGAGCCTGTCTGTTTCTCTATTCTTTGTGAAGATCAGAATCAGCGACAGAAACATATTCCATGTCATCGGCCGCTTCTTATTCTCTATGGATGTCAGTGAACTTCTGCCCACGCCGATTTTCGCAGCCAGATCTGCCTGCGTCATGTCAAGTCGTTTTCTGAGGGTGGGAAGGTTATCCACCATATTCTGAATCAAGATATCTTTCTGTTTGTCGTCCCTGTGATACCTCCGTGTGCCTACAATATAACAGAATAAGTATAGCACAAAGTCGTGTTCAAAACAAGTCACGATGTTTCAATTTGAACATCATCGGTGTAAAAAAACAGGCCCCGCGACAAGCAGAGCCCGTTGAACATTATTCAGTTACGGCTTCCTGTACCTTGAGCGTCAGCTTTCCGTTTTCACACTGCACCTCAAAAGGCGTGCCCGGCTTAAATCCGAGCTCCTCAAAACATTTACTCTGAGATACGGTTTTGTAGTTTCTGTCAATGCCAGCGTATACACGCATTTCTCTTGTTTCCTTAAGGACCTCTTCCTTATTTCCACGGCTGTCTGCCACACATACTTTTACTTTGTGTTTACGATTTATCTTTTTTACCTCCTTGAATCTCTGAAAAGGAGAAGGGAGCTGTTTCCCTGCCTCCAGTACCTGGCAGAAAGAACAACTCCCACATTTTTTACTTTGTACGCTTGCGCGGCTTCTCCGCTCCGAGAGCATCGCAGACCTTGCCGATGATCTTTGCATGGCGCTTGGAATATGCCTGCTGGGTCGGTGCATTCCCGTCCCGCTCCAGATCAGCTCTGCGGATGTCTTCCAGGAACTTCAGCTCGCCATAACGGGCCCAGAACATTTCCTGTTCTTTCTCCGGGAGAGATTCGACAACCCGGCGCACGATCTCAGCCTGCTGATTCTCCGGCTCTTCGTCTTCCGGAAAAAGCTGATCGAGGATATCCCCGTGCGAGTCAGCAATCTGCTCCAGCGGGTCCTCATTAAAATCATTGTCCGCGTCACCGCTCTCACCGGCCCGCTGCCGTGAGATCACCTTGTCGGCATTGCGTTCGTCATGATCCTTCTGAAGGTCCATGTCCCTGTGGCTCTCATCAATGGCAAACACGATCTCGGTCTGCCCGGACGCTTCCAGGTCCGCGTAGTTCACACGGGCCACCTCCTGGCGTTTCCACTGGCCGCCGACCTGGACCCATGTGAGATAAACGATGTCCCCTTCGTCGGTGATGTAACTGTCGCGGTCGTTGTTGAAACCGCTCTGTTTTCTGAATTTCTTCGTATCCATGATTCAATGTCCTTCCCGCTTGCGGTGGAGCGGTGGATACGAAGAAAGCCGGCATCCTCAAGGACACCGGCCGCAGTTGCCTGTAAGAAGGCATGACAAACTAACGGTGAATCCTCTCGGATTTTCGCGGAGTACTGGTTCCGCGATTGTCCTTCTGATCCACCGCCCGTTAATGGCCACTCACAAGCGATGAGTTATTTCCGCACGGTCTACCAACCGCGCATTATAACTATACATCATTTTGAAAATAATAAAATTTCCATAGAAAACACATTACTTTTTATAAAGTGAGTAATATTTAAGTCTTGTATTTCATATTATTTTTGTGTATAATATGAGAAAAAGCAGACCGGAGTCGGCCTGCGTCAGACATAAAATAATGGTTTGTGTAATCAATCGTCCTTCAGAGGGACGGTCCTGCGGAGGTTGGAATAGAGAAAATGGCTGAAAAATTAAAAGAAAATCTTCTGACAAGCATGTTCAGATGTGAAAACTTCGCTGCCACATGCGTAAAAGATACGGAAAATCCCGCTCCGGGGCTGCCGCCGGTCACCACACTAAAAATCTGCAGTAGAGGAAATGAACCACTCCTGTTCTCATATGTTCCGGGGTGCGGTCTCTGCCAGACAGGGCCCGGCGGTGCTGTTATAGAAAAAAACATCCTCGGACAGCTTCGCGGCCTCAAGGATGATGATATTGATCAGTATGTCGGTTTTTTTGAGAAGTACGGATTCCTTTTCCCAGTCAGCCCAGATGTCTATGATTCCGTTCCGGCCGAGACGATCATCGCTTTTGTGGATCACATCAAGGCTACCATGCGTCTTATGAATGCCATTGCGAAAAGGGATTATAAATCCATGCTCATCAACACTTCCTATCTGCTTTATTCAGAACAGGTAGAACTCACGGTCGGAGATAAGATATATTCCACCTGCGCCCATGAATTCACTACACTGGTGCATTCCTTTAACGGATTCCCGGACCTCAG
>CAKUYG010000232.1 GCA_934702165.1 uncultured Bacteroidales bacterium
AAAAATTTCCGATTTTATAACAGGCGGATATTCAGCCGGTTGCGGAGGAGGGTATTTTGGACTGTCAAAGTCAGGAAGAGGGTGCTCTCGAAGAAACCATCTCTCTGGGCACCGAGAAATTCTCTAATGCCGTTGATGCCCTTAATGCGGATATCCGCATCTATTTCCTGACTTTGACAATGATTCACCCTCACGTGCGTGCGTCACGCGCGAGGATATCAACCAATGGCCTGATCGCCTCCTGCTGGGGTGTTGTGTATAGAGTTTCACTGTGCATTCTGCCATTCGGTAGCTTGATTCTCAAGGTTGTCACGGTCTTGGCGATGGCCAGTAGCCTGTCCACACTCATGCCCATGCCTATTTCACGCATCCGCCTCTCAAGTTCCTTGTAGACCTTGTATGCGATGAAGCAGATGCAGATGTGCGCCTCGATGCGCTTTTCTGTGAAGTGGAAGATCGGGCGCATCTCCAAGGTCCCTTTCCCGATCCGGAACGCCCTTTCCACGACCCAGAGCCCGTGGTATTGCGCGATGACCTCCGAGGCCGGGAGCGACGTGTTGGTGACATAGCCCTTCAGGCCGTCCCAGCGGCTGTCCTCCGCTATCTTGTCCTCGTTTATGCTCACTTCGATGTCTCTGCTGATGTCCAGGAACTTGTTGTACCCCCGCCTGTTGACATCCTGTTTTGTCAGGGTGCCTTTCGCATAGGCCTTCCGCAGCCGCTCGACACCTTTGTCACGGTTCCATGCGTTCTTCCTCGCCCTGGCCTCGGAATAGCCCACGATCAGCCTCTGCGCACCTCCCCTGCGGCATTCCGCGACGGCTCCGTCAGCCCATTCGATGGACATCATCCACGCCTTCAACTCTGGGGACTCGCTCTTTATCCTCGCCCCGATGATATATTTGTACCCGGCGGACTCCAGAAGTGCCACATTCTTCGCGTTCATAAGGCCGGAGTCAGCGACCACCACGAAGTCCTCAAGGCCGAACCGCTGCACGAAGTCGTCAATTATAGGGATCATCGTGCGCCCCTCGTACTGGCTTCCGTTGAATATCGAATAGGAAAGCGGGTATCCGTCCTCGCTGACAAGCAGCCCCAGCACTATCTGGGACTCCGACGTTTTGCCGTCCTTCGAGAATCCGGCCTGACGAAGCGCGTCGTCAGGCTTCGGCCTCGACTCGAAGTAGAGCGTCGTGACATCGTAGAACACAAGGCCTATGCGGCCTCCAAGGACCTTCATCGTATGCGCGACGCTTATGCGCTGCACTTTCTCCCGCTGGCTGGAGTAGAGCCTGTCCATGTACCTGTAGATGTTGTGGAGCCGGATGTCCTCGTCGAAGTACGACTTCAGGTACTCAACTGTCGCCACCTTGCTTAATGGCGCGCACACCCTGGCGATGACCAGATGCCGGAGTATGTCGTCACCTATGGCACCGAAACCGATGCTGTCGTATATGCAGTTCAGGATGACCTGCGGCGTGTTGTGGAGCGTCCTGTCAATGTGCGAGAACACCTCCCTGGCCGACATGATAGCCTTGTCGCTCTCGTCGAAATCGAGAGCCAACTGGCCGGTGTGCTCGTCCATCCATGCACGGGCCTTGCGCTCCAGCTCCTGGAGCTCCCGAGGATCAGACGACACACCGATGGTCTTGAGCTCGCGGAACTTCCCCGAACTCTTGTCCACCACGACCACGCTGACCGTGCCTGATTTGTTCCTGCGCCTGCGGATAAACATGCCCGCAAAGGTAGCCAAAGTGAAGCGATTCACCCTGAAAAATTTCCGATTTTATAACAGGCGGATATTCAGCCGGTTGCGGAGGAGGGTATTTTGGACTGTCAAAGTCAGGAAAAAATCAGAATTGTCGGCAGCGCTATTTGATAAGATGTCGCTTCGACAGGCTCAGCGACCACCGTGTAGAAGACTTAGCGACATCATCGGTCACTAAGCCTGCATTCCGGTCACTGAGCCTGCCGAAGTGACCGTCCATATGGTTCGACAAGCTCTCCAACCGTGGTTCGACAAGCTCACCAACCGTACGGTGTCGAAGTGACTATAGACTGGAAAAGAGACAAAAAAAGGGCTGGCCGGAATCCCGGTCAACCCCTTCTGAAGTTTTCATCGTAATAAATTACCTTTTCGCAAGCTCTGCGTCAACGAAGAACGCGCCTGTCTCGCCGGCCTTCTTGAGCCTCTCGACAATTGACAAGGCTGAATCCTCCTCATCGACCTGCTCACGGATGAACCAGTTCAGGAACTCCACCGTGGCCTTGTCGTTCTCTGCAACCGCCACATCGACAAGATCATTGATCAGTTTGGAAACGTGGCATTCATGCTCATAGACGTTCTCGAACACATCCTGAAGCGAGCCCCAACCATCCGGAACAACATCAATCATTCCGACCTTGACCTCACCGCCACGCTTGATGGCATAGTCAGCGAGCTTGAGGGCGTGCTCCTTCTCCTCGTCAGCCTGTTTGAGCATCCAGTTTGCGGAGCCGTTCCATCCTTCTTTCTTAAGGTAGAAAGCCATCTG
>CAKUYG010000233.1 GCA_934702165.1 uncultured Bacteroidales bacterium
TTTCTGCTCCCACCTGGCACGGCCACCTGCCTTGGCACTGCCTCCTGCCCTGCAGCTTCCTCCGCGTCCTGCAGCCGCGTAGACAGCGGAACGGAAAATTTGCTATATTTGCACAGTTCCAAAATCAGGGTATATTATGGGAAAAGGCATTGACAACGAAAGGTATAGACAGATGCGGACACGGGACGGCGTATATGTCCCCGACATTGACATCGAGTATCCGACGGACCGCTCTGACAAACATATCATCCCGGTCCGCTACGACGGACGTCAGGTGGCCCTTGACCAGACATTCCCTTATAGGGAAATCGGCCACAGTTTCAAATACCGTTTCAACCAGGCACTCAATCATATAGGTCTCCGTTGCCTGCTCATCCCGCTCAACCGCATCCGATACGGCCTCAAGATAGTCGGCAAGGGAAAACTCAAAGAATATGCATCCCAACTCAAGAACGGGGCCCTGACGGTGTGCAACCACATATATCCATGGGATCTCACCTGCGTACTGGATGCCATCGGTTGGCGCAAACTCTGGTTTCCGATATTCGGGGAGCACATGCGCGGCAAGGACGCCTGGTTCATGTACTACCTCGGCGGTGTGCCCATACCCGAAGAACTCTCCGGCATGAGGGCTTTCGATGCTGTGTTCAATGAGATGCACGAGAAGAAACAGTGGATCCACGTGTTCCCGGAAGCGGCCAGCTGGAGATTCTACACCCCGATCCGCTCATTCCACAAAGGTGCTTTCCTGATGGCGTACAAATACGACATCCCCGTGCTGCCTTTTGTAATCTCATACCGCAAGCGCACAGGCATTTACAAGCTTTTCGACAAGCCGAACATCCCTCTGCTCACCTTACACGTCGGCGACCCGATACTCCCCGACAAGAGCAAGCCTCGCCGCGAGGAAACAGCCCGTCTTCTCCACGAAGCCCACAAGCAGATGGAGGACATGGCGGGAATCCTGCAGAACCCTTGGCCTGAAACATATGAATAATATGGTTTGCTGGTCCCCCGCTGACATCATCCACTCCGAAACCTGTCTGGTATTCATACTGACAGGGATTATCTGCTCCGCCGTGCGGTGTTTCCACATGTGCCGTCCGTTCGACCAGCAGAGCCGCTATTTCTATCCGGCGCGTGGCCAGGTGTCGTTCTTCATGGCAGCCGTGGCCATGGAATTCCCCTACGTGATCGCCCCTGCAGACCCGGCGGCGTGGAACTACGTGCGCATCTTCGGGATAGTATTTTATCCCATGTGCTTGTCTTCCATTTACTTGCGATACTTCCGCTGGCAGCGGCTGGACAGGGTCAGCAACCGTCTTTCAGTGGTTGTTCCCATGACCGCCCTCTCTATTCTCATGGTCATGGCCCTGACAGGAAACAGTTTCCTTGCCGAAGGCGGACTGCCGCTTATGATTTCGGCGGCCGTTGTCAGCCTGCTCCTCTCCATCCGTATTGTCAAGGTGACAATCTGGGTAAGAAAACGCATCAACGACTACCACCGCCAGAACTACTCGAGCGAAGACGATTTTCCTTACAAATTCGCGGCCAATGTCCTGTACCTCCCTCTTGTATGGATCCTGCTCCAGTGGGCGGTATTCCTGTCCGACAGCAAGGAGCTAAATGTCGCCGTTGATCTGCTGATGTCCGTATGCCTGGTTGTCGCCCTCTGCGCAATACTCCACCCGCAACGCGCCCTACAGCCGGGCAAGGTGCAGGAGGACATGGACCGCATCGAGGAGGACGAAAAAGAAATCATCGGGGAGGCCATGGCCGCCGAAGCTCAGGACAACAGTGCCGAGAACAGCCCGCTCACCTGGGACGAGGAATCCAAACGTCAGGTGCTGGACATCATCCGCCGACGCTACAAGGAGCAGCACCTCCAGAAATCCGACGTCCTCTCCGAGATGGACAAGGGGAAAGCGGCTCCGGCGAGCAGGTTCATCGCCTCCGTAGGCTACTACAACCTCATCAACATGTTCCGGCTCGAACACGCGCGCCAATACATCGAGGCCCACCCCGAAGCCAAGCTCGCCGTGGTTGCCGAGGAATCCGGCTTCGCCTCCGGGTCCAGCTTCAGCAAGGCAAAGCGCAGCGTCCCGGAAATCATCCCCGAATACGTGGACGGCGTGCACATCTGAGCCGCACCCGCCGCCATCCCCTGCTGCCCATAATATCCGCCCCGGCTATCCCCTACCGCTGGCGATTGTCCCATGCCCCACCCTACCTCCGCATTCCAGCTGTCCCGTGTCTCTGTATTTTTCCCGGCTCTCTGTAAACCACGCCTGCTGTCCCAGATCTCCGTATTCCACGCCTGCTGTCCCGTGCGCACGACATCGATTCCGTACGCACGAAACCTATCGTGGTGCGCACGGGACAAGGCACAGACGCGACTGCAGGGCAGACGGCGGTGCCAGGTGGGAGCGAAATCGACGGAAAAGGCTCCTACCTGGACGGGGAGGCGGCCGCA
>CAKUYG010000234.1 GCA_934702165.1 uncultured Bacteroidales bacterium
GTCTTGGACAGATCCGCTCCGCCGATTCCGTAGCGCGGGTAGGACAGGATACGCTCCTGCGTTTGGCCGTCCGACATGTGGTGCTGCCAGATCAGGCGGCGGTTTTCCCTGTCGAGCTGGAAGTTGTCGCGGTTGTCCAGCTGTTCAAAATTGAGCCAGGCTTCGGAGGACGTTTCGCGGATGTTGAAATCCTTGCAGACGAGGTTGCGGACGAGGGCCGGGTTTTTCTCCGCCCGCTCGACCCGCTCTTTGAGGGCCGTGTAACTCTTGATCGTTCCGAGGCCCGGGTTGGCTTTCTTCCAGCAGGACGAGTCAGCCCACTCGCTGCGCTTGTCAAGCTCGTAGATAAACGCGATCCGGCGCGGGTCGTGGTACCCGTCCGGATCTTCGTAGCCGTTGATGATGCGCTCGGCTTCTTCGTATTTCTCGTCGTAGATGTCTTCTCGAATGGTGCCGGCGGTAGATGTGATGAATCGCAACGGCTGTGCGCGGGCCTGATCGCCGTCGGCAATGATGTCGTACAGCGGTCTGCCGTTTTTCCACTGATGGATCTCGTCCATCATCGCGCCGTGGATGTTGAGGCCGTCGAGCGTGTCGCTGTCCGAGGACAGCGGCTTGAATACGCCGTCGTTATAATCGCTGTCTACCTCGCCGACCAGACAGCGCGTCCGTTTGCGCAGCGCCGGTGATTTCTGCACCATGCGCTTCGCTTCCTGCCAGATGATCTTCGCTTGGTCGCGTTTGGTCGCGACGGCATATACCTCCGGGCCCGCTTCTCCGTCCGCCAGCTGCAAATACAGGCCGACGCCGGAGGCCAGCAGCGATTTGCCGTTCTTCTTTCCGACGATGAGGATGGCCTCTCGGTACTGCCGGTTGCCCTCGATGTCGATAAACCCAAAGACAGTCGCGAGCAGCGCCTTTTCCCAGAGCTCCAGCTTGACGAGCTGGCCGCCCGCTTTGCCCTTGGAGTGGTGGCAGTAGTTTTCAAAAAATTCGAGGACGTGGTTTGCCCGGCGCGGGGAATAATAAAACTCGGAATCCGCGTTTTCAAGCTGCGCGACCACATGTCTGTAGGTCTTCTGCACCTTGAGGCTCACCGTTTCACGTCCGGACTGGATCGCGGCCCAGTATTCGAGGATCGGATTGTACGTTTCTGGATAGCGCGTCACAGCTCGTCACGCTCCCGGACAAAGCTTGCAAAGCCGTCGTCCTCCTGCTTCGGCGCGGTGTCTGGCTTCGGTAGGAGCGCCGTGAGCTGCTTGATGATCTTCTGGTAGTTCGCGTTTGTCGAGTTGTACGCCTGCCCAATAGGCCGGGCACGGTCATAGGGCTCGAGCCGCTCCGACTGCTGGAATTTCTCCGTCCAGCCGTTTTCCCGCAGGTCGTCCGCCATGTCCTCGCACTCGATGCGCATAAAGGCTGCCTGATCGATGAGGCCTGCGACAGTCCCGGCCGCTTCCTTTGGCAGAAGCTTGTAGATCCTCCGGAGTCTGGTCTTCTCGGCGCGGATACGCTGTTCCTTTGTCTTTTCCTGCCTGTTCGCCACAAAAACCGCCTCCTTTTCGCGTGATTTTTGCCGTCTGTCCGCGCGTGCGCGTAGATTACTTATCGCCGCGCTTTTGTAGGGGGGCCTCGCGAACGGCCTGCGTATTCTTCCGAGGTAGGGCGTGCGGTGATCTAGCCGGCGCCCCGGCCTCGCGCGACGGGGGGATCGGGTCGCCGGCGGCGTCGAAGAAAATTTTTTTCGTCAGAGATTTTGCGACGCCGTGTCCGTCGAACTGATCATGGCAATCTTTGCAGACGTACTCAAGGTTGGAGTAGGACAGGCTGACGTCCGGGTCGGTGATGTTGTCCGGCGTGAGCGCCCGCTTGTGATGGACGATGTAGCCCGGTTTGTCCCGGCACTCTTCGCAGAGCCCGCCGTCGATGGTCCGGCGGAACTTGATATACCCGGCGCGGCATTTCTTCCAGCGCCCGGACGCGTAAAAGCGTGCGGCCCATGGCTGCATCCTGTTCCCTCCAATTCTTCACGCTATCACTGTAGCACAGATTTTAGGCTCTGTTAGCTCAACTTTTGCGGTAGCCCATTGCCCGCGCTACCTCGTAGACAAAGCGGCTGTACATCCGCTTGGCCGTGGATGTGCTCACGTGTACCTGTCTGGCAGCGGACTCCAGACTCTCGCGCGGCCAGATCCACGTATGCAGTCGCACGATCTCCAGCACATCGCCGCCGTCCCGCCAGGTCTGCACGGTGTTGATGGCGGACTGGATCGCCGTGTAGTCCTCGTACTCCCGTGAGGACAGGACGCGCACCGCAATGTCCTCGACGGCGCGGCCGGAGGATTGCCCGCCTGGCTGTGAGGAATATCCAGGTGTGATCTTCTGTCGGCTCATATCCCGAACCTGTCGGCTCAGTTTCGGGTATTCGCCGATGGTGCGGCAGACATTCCCGTACCACCAGTATCTCGG
>CAKUYG010000235.1 GCA_934702165.1 uncultured Bacteroidales bacterium
CTCTGGAAAATAATCTCTTGTTGATTGCGAAAAAGGCTGCTGTTATCAATAAACTCGACACCAGCAAACATCCCAAACAATCAACACTGCTTTCCATTTTCTCATCACTTGTTCCTCCCTACCCTTTTTCAACTTCTGGCCACTATTCTCCCAACTTAACAGAGAACACCATATTGCTGTTGTAATAATACCTTATTTCTGTCAGTTCCCCTTTTTCATTATAGAATTTATATTCTCCATGCTCGGCACAAGTATCCATCACCGGACCATCCTCTTCATAATAAAGAATCGGTCCTTCAGCCTTTACTTTTCCATTCTCCCAATATGATACTCCATAGCAAATCCTGTCTGGATGATACGTATTTCCGTCTTTATCCCTTATAGGAATGGAATATTCCTCAAAGTTGCTAAGCTTAAAGTCTAACTTCCCATCATCCAAAAAATTCTGAGTTTTTCACTTTCTTGTACCCAAAAGTCGCAAATATCTGAAAATAAACCGCAAAAGTATTGCGCATGTCAATATTTATAGGTATATTTATACCCGTAAATATAATTTGACATGGCGCTCGGAAGACCAGTAAACAAAGACACCAAGAACAAGGTGATCGTTCATACGATAGGCAGGCACAGATACGCTTCGACAAAAGTCTGCACCGTTGGTGCGGACGGCAAGAAGCGTTACACGTACAAGCATTGGGGCACGCTCGAGGACGGGGACAGGTTCCATCCGGGGACGAACTACTTCTACGCTCCGTTGGCGGAGCGCGGCAGGCTCATCTTTCCGGCAACCTGGGACATGAGCGAGGTGGCGGAGCTGTCAGGCGCAAGGCGGAGAGGCCGGGTGTCCTACCAGGATGAGGACGTTGACCGCCAGTACGGAGCCACGTGGCTCCTTGACAAGGCCGCCGAGGCGACAGGGATCAAGGATGACCTGCTGGAAGTGCTGGGCGGCAACCGTGAGATGGTCAACGACGTGCTCACGATGGCCTACTTCCCGTTCATCGAGAACCTCTCATACAACCAGCTGAGCCAGTGGCAGAAGGAGGTCAAGGCTCCATCGGAGCATGAGCTCAACAGCGTCAACATCACCAGGCTGACACAGAGCATAACGGAGAAGCACAGGATGGACCTGTTCAGGCGCAGGGCCAAGCGGGTTGGCAAGGATGAACTCTGCGCGGTTGACTCCACCTCCATGTCAACATACGGCTTCAACCTCGTGGATATTCGTTGGGGCAAGAACAAGGAGCACCTGCCGCTCAGGCAGACCCTGGAAGTCGTGGTGTACTCCCTGACCTCGCACATGCCCATCTATTACAGGGAGCTGCCGGGGAACATGCCGGACTGCAGGACCGTCGAGCTCATAATGAGGGAGCTGGAGCACGCCGGGTTCAAGAACCTCGTGCTCATCACGGACAGGGGTTACGAGTCCATGAAGAACCTCGAGCTGTACATCTCCAAAGGGCAGAAGGTCATCACGAGCGTGAAGGTCACCGGCGGAGATGTCCTTGACAAGATCAAGGCGATAGACATGGGCCACGGCTTCCCGAAGGGCATGACGATCGCCCCGAAGGACAACCTCTACTACGCCCAGTATGACATGGAATACTCCGTGAAAGGCAACGGGGACAACGTGATCAAGGCGGACAAGTACAGGCTCAACCTCTACTACAACCCGCTCAAGCGCGGCGAGAAGATATGCGACATCCAGCACTCGGTGTCGGAGCAGTCCGAGGAGGTGGACCTGCTCATCAAGTCGGGGGAGTCGGTGGCGGACCGCGAGGACACGGCGAAGAGGTTCAACCTGCTGGAAATCAGCTTCAATGACGACGACACCGTGAAATTATACACGGTCAACCAGAAGAAGGTGGACGCGATGCTGCTCACGGCCGGCTTCTTCGCGAGCAAGACAATCGGCGTGGACTTCGATCCCCTGCAGGCGATGGACAACTACGGCATGCGCGACGAGCAGGAGAAGTGCTTCGCCCTCCAGAAAGGCCCCCTGGGGCACGACAGGCTCAGGACGTGGTCCGAAGGCGGCAAGAGAGGACGCATGTTCATCTACTTCGTGGGGCTCATCCTCGCCTCGTACGTGCGTTCCGTATGGCGGAGGGATGATATTCTGCGGAAGAAGTTCCCGTCAACCGAGGCGGTACTGGCGGAGATGCGCACGATCCGATGCATCGAGCACACCGGCAAGGTGAAGTTCATCACGCCTTTTGTCGGCTCGCAGGTTGACATCTGCAGGGCCTTCGGCTTCGACATCCCCGACGGCTGCGCCCCTGTCTACGTCTCAAAGGCCAAGCCGGTGACAAGGAAAAGAGGCCGGCCGGCCAAGGCCAAAGTCGAGAACCAGAAATTATAGGTACACAAAATTGAAAAACTCAGATTCATAAGGGCGCAAACGCACCCGGAAGTCGCAGCAGGCCGCAGACGCGGCTGCAGGGCAGGCGCCACTGCCAGGTG
>CAKUYG010000236.1 GCA_934702165.1 uncultured Bacteroidales bacterium
CCTGATAGAGGACCTTATCGTAGAGTCGGAAACCAAAGACATACTTAGATGCCTGATTGCGCTTTCGGATGCCACCTTTCATGATGGAGGCCTTGTGAATCTGGCGGTTATGGTGTCGTACCGGACGGATTGTATAGACATGATTAGCCAGTTCTACACAGGATTGCCCCTGGATACCGAAGCCGTGTTTTCCCTGTGCAATTGCAAGGGCGTCATTCGTATGCGTCTTTGGGAGTTTGAGGAACTCTACTCTCGTCGCCTTTGTGATGTACCCCTTCGTCTCTTCTACAGGGATGGAGAGTTCTGCTTTAAGCCTCAGCATCAGGGTCTTACGCATAATACCCATAAAGGCGGCGTCTCTCGTGGATTGACGTCTGCGCGTCTTGAGCTTTATGTCCGTGATGATGCCGAGGTGGAACTTCTTATGGCAATCATCACAGAGGGTTCCCTGATTGTCTGGAGCATTCCCGCCATGTTTGCGGCTCTCAAAATGGTGGACATGCAGCCTAACGGGATTTTTCAGCGCACCCCTGGCTCCACAGCAGATGCAGGTGTAATTATCTCTCCAGAGGACGTACTGACGAACATTATAAGAACCGTACATTTCACCTCTCTGATAGTCTTCGCCTTTTGGGATAGGTTTTCCGTCCTGAACAGCTTTGAGGAGCTGAAGGTCGAATTCTGCAGTCTCGATAACTACCTTACTGACAGGCAGGATAGTACATACCCTCTTGATAGAAGTAATATGCTCCTGAATTTTAACTTTCACAGAGGGGGCAGGCCAGCATTCATGATTGCTACGCACACGATTATCAGAACGAGGTCTCCGATACCGTGTTGTACGGTTCCGGCGAGCTCGGCGGAACTCTCTTCGCGTTGAGAGGTTTTCCACCACGTCATTCCGTGGCATTACCTCAGCAGCATACAATTCCTCTTTCGCCGTACTTGCCGACAGGCCAATGGTCTTGCTTCCTGCATCCACGCCGAGAATGACCGGCTGGATATACTTAGTGCTCCCGTAGAGAAGCCTGATAGTGAAAGGCGTCCGTTTGACGACCTCTGCTTTCTTGTCATCCAGAAGATGACGGGCTTTTGCCGGAGAGCAGGGCATCAACGGATACCCGAGCCGGCTGATAACATAAACCTTATCAGGCATGTCAATGCCCTCCTTCCGATAATCTTGATGCGGCTAATATATGAGCCGCGCCTGTATGACCGGTAGAGCCAATCATGCAGGTCAGGTGTCCGTACCCAATGTTATCCTGAGGTTTTCTTACATACGACACCGCTCCTTACCCCCAGAGCTTTTAATCGTATGACGCAGAGCGGCGGGTTCGGACGAACGCCCGCAGGTGCCTATACATTCTCAGTGTTCGAAACACTTAGGGTAGTCAATCAGGCTTGTAGTTCTCCTGCAAGCCCCACTTCAAAACGCTTTTGCGTTGAAGTGCGGGTTCTTGACACATCGACATCCTCCTTGAACTGAATGAGTTGGAGTTTTGCGAAAACTCTAACACCTGTAATATCTTCTGAAATTACAATATAGCGAGCTGGCATCCGTTCCACCGCTTGGCCCTCTTGGAAAGCGTCACGAATCTTTTGCTTTCGATCCTCATTTTTTGTTTCGCGAGCCAAATGCAGCACCTCTTTCTGTGCGATATCTTGAGTAGAGGGCGTAAACAGGCGGAATCAGTTCGGCACGGCCGGAAGGCGTGTAGACCGAAAGCCCGGCACTTGCGAACTTGCGGCCAACTTCGAGAATGGCCTCTCCACGGGCCAAGCGTGACAAATTCTGTACCAACACACATTCGCAAAGGGCATGCCTCTTATCCCGCACCAGCGTTTTGATGCTTTGCCGGTTCCCATCATTGCCATACTCGAAAACAGAGAGCTCTGCTACGACCTCTAAGCCGAGGCCTTCTGCGGCTGCGCGGAGTCCGGCCAGTTGTGCTTGCATGAGGCTGTTATTTACCTCCGAAGCTGGTCCACCAATTCTAGCGTATATAATGCAGCGTTTCATTGTGCTTTCTCCTCCGACTCAAACTCATGCACCAACCGATAAAATGTTGATGCGCTGACACCCAACTGTTTATAGCACTCGACAGCCGTGATCTCTCCTCGCTTCCACTTGGGGTAATAGATATCCCAGTCCTTTACTGAACACTTTGGACGCCCAAATTTGACACCCTTCAGATGCGCAGCAGCAATGCCTTCCGCCTGTGCCTTCGACTTGGTATCAACTTCCAGCTGAGCGCCGAAAGAAAGTACAGCGAGGACAATATCCGTGATCACACTACCGAGCAGATCTTTGTATCGGGTCGTATCCAGAATGGGCGTGTCCAGAACGACGATGTCCACACCAAGCGTTTTGGTAAGATATTCCCACTCGGTGCGAATTCCAGAGTAATTACGGCCAAAACGATC
>CAKUYG010000237.1 GCA_934702165.1 uncultured Bacteroidales bacterium
TCTTGGTGATGGAGAGGTCCACAGGACGTTCACCGGTGGAGGCATTGGCAATCTTGCCGTCGGAGTTGAGGGTGTAGCCGTGCCGCTCCATCTGGTCAGACATGAATACATGCAGGCCACCATCTATGACGATGCACGGCAGAGGTATCGATATCTCTTTCCCTGCCACCTTGGTGATATGCCACTCATACGCATCACCTATGTGCCCGAATATGAAGGACTTCATATCGAGAGCGGAAGCCTCTTCCGCCTCCGGGGCCTCAGATGCGTCCGGCACGGTCTCCTGCGCTCCGAGGCACAGGGGCAACAGAGTGCAGATCAGGACCAGTATGTGCTTGATTGACTTCATTTTTTATTGACTTCGACACAAGCTGTCAACTTGTCATGGCTGACCTTGACGACCCCGGAGGCAACCGGGATGCCATGCTCTTCCCCCTTCTCATCACGCACCACCAAATCTCCCGGAGAAAGGGTGGCTATGATGGGAGCATGCCCTGGCAGGACTTCGAAAGGAGCGACGCTGCCGGGGATGAAGACCGCCTCGGCGACCCCGGAAAACAAGGTCTCCTCAGGGGAAAGGACATTCACTGTAATAGTCTTTGCAGCCATGATGACTATGATGCTTTGGCGAGCATGTCCTCGCCTTTCTTGATGGCATCTTCTATCGTACCCACATTGAGGAATGCCTGCTCCGGAAGATAATCCACCTCGCCGTCAAGAATCTTGTTGAATCCCCTGATGGTGTCACCGATGTCCACCATCACTCCCTTCACACCGGTGAACTGCTCCGCCACTGCGAAAGGCTGCGAGAGGAAGCGCTGCACCTTGCGGGCACGGTTGACGACAAGCTTATCCTCATCAGAAAGCTCGTCCATGCCGAGGATGGCGATGATGTCCTGAAGTTCCTTGTTGCGCTGCAGGATCTGCTTCACCCGCTGCGCTGTCTCATAATGCTCCTTGCCGACTATGTTAGGGTCGAGAATGCGGGAAGTGGATTCCAACGGGTCCACGGCCGGATAGATGCCAAGGGACGTGATCTTTCGGCTCAGTACCGTGGTCGCGTCAAGGTGCGTGAACGTGGTGGCCGGCGCCGGATCCGTAAGGTCATCGGCAGGGACGTATACGGCCTGCACAGAGGTTATGGAACCGTTCTTTGTGGAGGTGATGCGTTCCTGCATCTGCCCCATCTCGGTGGCAAGCGTAGGCTGGTAGCCCACAGCAGAAGGCATACGCCCGAGAAGGGCGGACACCTCCGAACCGGCCTGCGTGAAACGGAAGATGTTGTCGATGAAGAAAAGTATGTCGTGAGGATCCTCCGGATTGGTGCTGTCCCGGAAAGACTCCGCAAGCGTCAGGCCTGAAAGGGCAACTGAACTTCTCGCTCCAGGCGGCTCGTTCATCTGACCGAAGACCATTGCCACCTGAGATTTTTCCAGCAGCGACTTGTCTACTTTAGAAAGATCCCAATGCCCTTCCTCCATGGATTTTTCGAATTCCTCGCCATACTTGATTACTCCGGACTCAATCATCTCACGCAGGAGATCGTTTCCTTCACGTGTACGCTCGCCGACTCCGGCGAAGATCGAGAAACCGTTGTGCTTCTTGGCTATGTTGTTGATAAGTTCCTTGATCAACACGGTCTTCCCGACTCCGGCGCCCCCGAAAAGTCCGATTTTTCCGCCCTTGAGATACGGCTCGAGCAGGTCGATGACCTTGATGCCGGTGTAAAGAACCTCCTGCGAAGTCTTCAAATCCTCAAACTTAGGAGGCTCACGGTGGATAGGCAGAGAATCGGACATGGCAAGATCTGACATGCCGTCGATAGTCTCTCCTATGACATTCATGACCCGTCCCCTGATCTGAGGCCCTACGGGCATCTCGATAGGCTCGCCCGTACATGTGACTTCAAGCCCGCGACGCAGTCCGTCCGTAGAATCCATGGCCACACAGCGGACAGTATCCTCTCCGATATGCTGCTCAACTTCGATAATAAGCTCGCGCCCGTCAGGACGCTTGACCTTGAGGGCATCGTATATGGAGGGTAAATCCTTGGCTTCCTCAGCCTTGTCAAGGTCGAAGTGGACATCGACTACAGGGCCGATGATCTGTGAAATATATCCTGTTGTTCCAGACATTGCCTTTACTTTTAAAAGAGCGGCGTCAAATATAACTTTTTTAACAATAGCATATACCCTTTTCGGGGCAGCTCAACCAAAACTGCAAAATCTGAACCACAGGACAAAAAAGCGACAAAACGTAAATCCATAATGGATAAAGGCAAACGAAAAGGCGCATTTGACGACAAATCGAGAATCAAACCTGACAAAAAGAGAAAAGCGATATAAAAAGAAGAAGTCCCGTGGAAGGTCTGATGACCATCCACGGGACTTCCGAAAAGCGGCAGCTGCCTACTC
>CAKUYG010000238.1 GCA_934702165.1 uncultured Bacteroidales bacterium
GTAGGGGAGTCTTCGGATGGTTTTGTCAACGGATCGCTACGTGTGAGGCAGGTCAACTGCCGTCTGGCACCGTTCTCCCCTGGAGGATCGAAAGCCGAGTCGTCGGACGACATCCTGGAAGTCGGAGACTTTGACGCGGCGATGTCCAACGATGCAAAAGGTGAATATGTTTACTACGTGCCGGAGAACCGCCATGGTGTGCTGCTGCCCGGAAATGAGGACCCGGATGCGAAGGATATGGGGAGCGTGGAGGCGGAGTATCCCGGAAAAGGTATGGGCGCCCTGCTCTCATTTGTGGAGTTCGATGGCAGCTTAGGCGGTGCTACCGGTTTCAGCGGGAAGACCGTATACAGGTTTTTTCTCGGTAAAGATGCCGTGAAGGACTTTGATGTCGAACGTAACTTGAGTTTCAGGGTGAGTCTCGGTTTCAGGGCCGAGTCCCTGTTCGCTCCGGACTGGAAACTGGAGGTCGAGGGCCTGTCAGACAGGCGCGAGTTCTTCCTGTCGGGAGAACTCGCCGGCAGGCTTCCGGACGGACAGGTGGTTGTCGTCCGGAAGAACCGGCCTGCCGTCCTCGACCTCAATCTCTGTCTCGACGACGGGGCAAACCGGATATCCGGCGTCCCTCTTGTGGACGATGGATTCCGACCGGCACACATAGGGGATATGGCATGGACTTCGGATTTCTGGTCTGCGACCCACGATGATGTCAACGAACCGGCCCGCAAGTCTTTGTCTGATTTGGGAATATCAGTGTCCTGCGAAAATGGGCGTTTCACTTTTTCGGTGAGTGATCCGTCCAGCTTCGTCAGCGGACGCCGGATCCCGGTCGCCCTCACCCTCTATCCTGGAGAAAAAAAGCTCAATGCCGTCATCAAGACAGGTGAAGACATTTCCGTCACAGCGTCCGGGAGCATGTTGGACGATTTCTACATCGCTCAGCATAGGACATTGAGCTTCTCGGGTTTCGAGGGCAAGACAATTTATTATGCGGCAGATCAAGACGACTGCACGCTCTGGTCATCAGGCAAGCACCGTTTCAACCGCCAGTGGAAGACGGACAATTCGCTGGACACTGCTTTCCCGACCTGTTTTGTGTCCCATGACGGCTCAGCCATATATCCGTACCAGGATTATGGGGCCTATTCTTCGCAGAGCCTTCCTGCAGACGGGAAACTCGACATCTACACGTTCTTTTCCAACGACTTCGCGATGATCCATGGTTATCAGAACGCCCACGGGTCGGTTGTGATTTGCAGTGATGATATCTTGAATGACGGATTGACAGAACTGAGGGTCTTCATACAGGCCCCGAAGTTCCGGCCTGACGGCCTGAAGAGCGTAAAACTGCCGGTGGACGGAACGGAATGCAGCCTCGGACAGAACATATATGTCAAGGCAGGCCTGTCGGCTTTTCCGGAGGGCAGTTTTGACGATGTGCTCTTCGATGCCTTGCTTGCTCCCCGCATCGAATTTGATTCCGGGGCGTCAGCCTGGGAGGAGTGTGTGGAAATTGACCCGTTGAAGGGGAAGATGTGGCTGAAGAGCACTCATTCCGGTGGAGTGAGCATCGGGGAACTTAAAAAAGATGAGGCTGACAAGCTCGGCACGGTGAAGATATCTGCAAATCCTGCGACAGGCCTGTACAGCGGCTCAGGCAAATGCGATTTCGGATTTTGCCTTCCATATCTGCAGTCTGAGCCGCCTGCAGAAGTTCTGACCTCTTATCTGGAAGAACCGGGCTTCGTCTCACGCATTGAAGTCCCGTTGTACTTCCGGCTTGACGGCGGAGACGAGTCACGCTTTGAGTTCAGCCATGATACAGGCGGCAGTTCCATGACCGTCGAGCATGAGACGTATTTCCCTGTGACAAAGGGGGAGTACAAGACGGGATCTGCCGGGCCTGCCTACTACTGGCGCTTTGACGAGAAGGAGCAGCCCGGGGAGACTTCCTGGGGCGAATTCCTGCCGGGAGGCCTGATTGTTCCGTACGGGCCGCAGAAAGTCACTTTCTCTGCTGTCAACAAGTGGGACGGCAGCCGTGTGTCGGTCAGTGCTACCTTCAGCATCACGCACAGGGTGACCATGAAGCAGCTCGGAGTATTCGGGGACACGGCGTACGCGACGATATATCCTCTCCCGCAGAAGAGCATCGACTACATCATGAAATATCATGATGACTCTACTGATGAGAAGATCCAGTGGATGCTCAAGCCCCTCGGTACTGACGAATGGCTCTACAACTACCGCTCCGGACCTGACTTCTATAACTCCGACAAGGGCAGGAGCATGCAGCCTAACGCGTCCATCAAATACTCCACAGGCTACTATTCTGTCCGTTATATAGACGACAAGGCCTACAAGTGGAATGAAAC
>CAKUYG010000239.1 GCA_934702165.1 uncultured Bacteroidales bacterium
GTGCTCGTCCGCGGAGGCCGTGTGAAGGACCTTCCAGGTGTACGTTACCACATCCTTAGAGGAGCTTTGGATACCGCCGGTGTTGAAGGACGCACCCAGTCGCGTTCTCTCTACGGTGCCAAGAGACCAAAGTAATTGCCTGAAGGATGGTTTAATTATTAATTTTTTCAAGTAATGAGAAAAGCAAAGCCTAAGAAGAGGATTCTACTTCCTGATCCTAAGTTTCACGACACGCAGGTTACCCGCTTCGTGAACAATCTTATGTTACAGGGGAAGAAGAGTATCGCGTATTCTATTTTTTACGATGCCATTGACATGGTAGGCGAGAAGGTGAAAGATTCTGACAAGGCTCCTTTAGATATTTGGAGGAAGGCTCTCGAGAACGTGACACCTCAGATCGAGGTCAAGTCACGCCGTATCGGAGGTGCCAACTTCCAGGTGCCTACTGAGTTGCGCCCGGAGAGGAAGATTTCGCTTTCCATGAAGAATATGATTGCCTTCGCCCGTAAGCGTTCCGGCCATTCCATGGCTGAGAAGCTCTGTGCAGAGATTGTTGCCGCTTACAACAATGAAGGTGGTGCATTCAAGCGCAAGGAGGATATGCACAAAATGGCGGAAGCCAACAAGGCATTCGCACACTTTCGTTTTTAGTTGATGACGTCAGATGGCAAAAAGAGATCTTAACTATACAAGGAACATCGGCATCATGGCCCACATCGATGCCGGCAAGACGACCACATCGGAGCGTATCCTCTACTACACCGGCAAGACTCACAAGATCGGTGAAGTTCATGAGGGAGCCGCGACAATGGACTGGATGGTTCAGGAGCAGGAGAGGGGTATCACCATTACTTCTGCTGCCACCACAGCATTCTGGCACTACAACGGACATGTCTATCAGATCAACCTGATCGATACTCCGGGCCACGTTGACTTCACTGTCGAGGTTGAGCGTTCGCTGCGTGTTCTTGACGGTACTGTGGCTACTTTCTGCGCTGTCGGCCGTGTCCAGCCTCAGTCCGAGACTGTATGGCGTCAGGCGGACAAGTACCGTGTTCCGAAGATTGCCTATGTCAACAAGATGGACCGTGTCGGTGCCGACTTCCTCGCATGTGTCGAGGAGATCAAAACCAAACTCGGTGCCACCGCCGTCCCTATCTGCCTTCCTATCGGTTCAGAAGAGAAGTTTCAGGGTATTGTTGACCTTATTGCCAAGAAGGCTATCATCTATGATTCCGGCGAAGAGCTGGTCAACTACAAGATAGAAGAAATTCCTGCTGATATGCAGGATGCAGTCGCCCTTTGGAGAGACAAGCTTGTCGAGGCTGCGGCCGAGTGTGACGAGGCCCTCATGGACAAGTATTTCGAAGATCCGGAGTCCATCACGGACGATGAACTCATCGCTGCTCTCCGCAAGGGTACTATTGCAATGCAGATTGTTCCGGCCTGCTGCGGCTCATCTTTCAAGAACAAGGGCGTACAGTTCCTTCTTGATGCTGTGATGCGTTATCTGCCGTCTCCTCTTGACATCGGTGACACCAAGGCTACCGATCTCAACACTGGAGAGGAAGTTGACCTCAAGCCGTCTCCGGATGCTCCGTTCTGCGGACTCGTGTTCAAGATTGCCACCGACCCTTTTGTCGGACGTCTGGCATACGTGAGAGCCTATTCAGGTCATCTTGATGCCGGCTCTTATGTGCTCAATACCCGTTCCGGCAAAAAAGAGAGGGTTGCGCGTCTGTATCAGATGCACTCCAATCATCAGAATCCGATAGAATTCGTAGAGGCGGGAGATATCTGCGCCGCCGTAGGATTCAAGGATCTCCGTACAGGAGACACCATCTGCGCTGAGAACTGCAAATTCGCACTTGAGTCAATGGAGTTCCCTGACCCGGTTATCGGTATCGCTGTGGAGCCTAAGACTCAGAAGGATCTTGACAAACTCGGCATGGCTCTTGCCAAACTTGCCGAAGAGGATCCTACATTCACCGTAAAGACTGATCCTGACACGGGCCAGACCGTCATCAGCGGTATGGGTGAGCTTCACCTTGACATCATCGTGGACCGTCTCCGCCGTGAGTTCGGTGTCGAGATCAACCAGGGTGCTCCGCAGGTTAACTACAAGGAGGCGATCACCGCTACGGTACAGCATCGTGAGGTCTTCAAGAAGCAGACCGGTGGTCGTGGTAAGTTCGCCGACATCATCGTTGAGATCGGCCCAGCCGATGAGGGCGTTACCGGACTCCAGTTCGAGAACCAGGTCAAGGGCGGTAATATTCCTAAGGAATTCATCCCTTGCATCGAGAAGGGCTTCAAGGCCGCCATGGCCAACGGCGTTCTCGCTGG
>CAKUYG010000240.1 GCA_934702165.1 uncultured Bacteroidales bacterium
TCACAGACTTTCGCCTGTCCTATATGATTCAGCGCACGGATGTCCTCTAACAACGGAACTGCGCAGAAGTATGATGTTGACATAGCAGTGTTCATTGTATCGTCGTGAATTTCTTGGGAAATCAGAAAAGTTTTGTACCTTTGTGACAGGTATAGTTTCAACTGTGAGAGATAAGCGCCTCGCAAACGTTGAGAAACAAAACAGAGTATTTATTCGTAAACGGATGGATACTCTGTATTTTTTGACCTACCGGATGACTGCTTGTGCAAAGCCGCTCCAACGCTTCAAACTCTTATTAATCATTTTGATATGAAACTATACCGATTCTTCAACGTTTGTGAGCGCCTTTTTGATGAGCTTGTCAAGGAGTTGCTCCTGGATCGATACACTGTCGTCTCCGGAACTTTCCGGAAGAAGGACGGACGTAAGATTCGAGTTCGCAAAGCGCATTTGCGGAGGAGGCGATAGTCTCTGATGCATCTGCCGGCCTGATGGCCGCTTCTTTCTCATCCGGCTTGCCAAGGGGAGGTGTTTTCGCAAGAGAGCGCCTCCCTGCGGTGTCAGAGGCCGTTCGTTTACGCCGTGGGCAGCTTCACAGGCCGCGACCAGCTTTCGCCTCCGCAATCACGGGAGCCAGAAACCCCACTAGATCAAGGAAGTCCATTGGCGAGCGATAGTCTATGAAGGTCAGGGCGCTGTCAAGATCGTTGACGGCATAGTGGATGAATTCCACCGACTCGTCCGGTTTATCACAATCAATGTTGCTGAATGTCTCCCGGAAACGCTCGATGAACATGGAGTCCACGTTCTGATTGCGGTCAAGCCACTTCGCAAATGCCTCACAGACTTTCGCCTGTCCTATATGATTCAGCGCACGGATGTCTTCTAACAATGGGACTGCGCAAAAGTATGATGTTGACATAGCCGTGTTCATTGTATTGTCGTGAATTTCTTGGGAAATCAGAAAAGTTTTGTACCTTTGTGACATAAAGGATTTTCAACTGTGAGAGATAAGCGCCTCGCAAACGTTGACAAAACAAAACAGAGTATTTATTCTATCACGAATGGGTACTCTGTATTTTTTTGACCTACCGGATGACTGCTTGTGCAAAGCCGCTCCAACGCTTCAAACTTATTATCATTCATTAACATGAAAATCCTTTATTTATTGTCAAACGTTTGTGAGCGTCTTTTTGATGAGCTTGTCAAGGAGCTGCTCCTGGATCGATACACCGTTGTCTCCGGAACCTTCCGGCAGAAGGACGGGCGCAAGATCCGAGTACGCAAAGCGCATTTGCGTCGGAGGCGATAGCCTCTGAGCATCTGCCGGCCTAATGGCCGCTTCTTTCTCATCCGGACAGCCAAGGGGAGGTGTTTTCGCAAGAGAGCGCCTCCCTGCGGTGTAAGTCAGTCCGTTTACGCTGGTAAAGCATCAGCTACAGCACGTGCAGTGTAAAAGTCGCCTTCGAAGAACACCATCTCAGCAGGCGGAACGGATGTGCGGATAAAGAAGTCAAGCTGCTGTTGCTGTTTGGCTTGGGTATCTTCAATATGCGTCATACGCTTATCCATTGTCTCCTGCAGTGCCACAAGGTGACGGTTGACTGAATATCCTTTCAGAAGGTAATCTCGCAACACTCCTGTAGCCCATCTACGAAATGCAGTCGCATTGATGCTGTTGACTCGATATCCTACTGAAATAATGGCGTCAAGATTATAGAATTGAGTCCTGTAGACCTTACCGTCCATGGCAGTATGTTCCAAAATGGAACTAACTGAATCACGGTCCAGTTCCCCACTAGAAAATATATTACCCAAGTGCTTGGTGATGGCAGGTCGCTTAATAGCAAACAGTTCAATAGAGCACTATCGTATAGTTCCGACACTGCGCAATATCCCTTCAATCCTGCTGATTACCACTTCGCGATTAAACCTCGTAGACATCAAGGACAACGATGTTTGTTTTATCTCCAATTTCTCTTTTTCCCCAATGCACATTATGGCATTAAAGCCACCAGCTATGTCAGCCGGATTATCCGGATCAGAACAAACACCCAAACCATTTTCTGAAATGATGTCCCTTCCTGCACCTTTCAAGACACCGAATATAGGTTTGCCGGACTTCAAATATGACTGCAACTTTAGAGGTTCCGTTTTATCTATTCCCGAATTAGACACAAGAGACAGAACCACGAAATCACTCTGGGCCAGAATATCCTGCATCTCCGAATATGGACGACGGCCATAAAACATAACATTCCGAAGCCCAAGGTTAAGTACCAGTTCCTTTAGATTATCCAGTGAAGATCCATCCCCGACTATATTCAATAC
>CAKUYG010000241.1 GCA_934702165.1 uncultured Bacteroidales bacterium
TTCAAGGCCGCATTCTCCTTCTCTATTAAAGAGTATTTATCCTCCAACTCAAGTTTTATTGCATCCAACATTTTCTCATTTTCTTGATAGATTAACCTTCTTTTTCTCAAAAAAGAGAATATGATGACAGATAATACAATGATTAGAAACAGGATTACCAAAATGTATCTTCGACGCAGGATCGTTTTATCATGTTGATAAAGACTGCCAACTTTGTTGAAGTCGCGAGCATTATGCCAGACATCAGCCACCAATGCACTGTCCGGCCGTCGTTGAATATAAGGCCCGATATCTTCAAGTCCTGTCGTTATCGGGTTCCAATGGCAAGAAGATAAAGCAATCATCGCCAGCAAAAAAAAGGTCGCAAATATATTCATATCACAAGTTATTTTGGACAAAATCAATAAGAAACCTCCAAGCCCCCTACCCTCTTCTGACAAGAGGGAAGGTCTTCCCGTAGGTGAGCATACGCCAGAGCCACTCAAGAGGGCCGAAGTTGAAACGGGCTATCCAGAACGCACTGAACGCCGCTTGAATCAGATAGATGCCGAAAGCAACCAGTGCCACCAAGGACAAACCCATGGAAGCTCCCAGGCCGAAGCCGATACCGTAGAAAATCAGCATGCCGAAAACGGACTGGAAGATATAGTTGGTCAGAGCCATTCTGCCGGGAGCCGCAAGAACGCGGAAGACTTTCAATCCCGGAAGCCGGAGATGCAGCAGCGAGAGCAGGGCGACATAAGCGAAGCCGAGAGGATACACTCCCAGACAATAGAGCGCAGCATGCAGGCCCAGCCCATACGGATGACCGGCAAGACCGCTCCAAGTATATAGAGCCGAGAACGGAAAGCCGACGCACAGACCGGTGAGGGCAATCTTCCTCAACTGAGGCCTATACGTGGCAATATCCGCATACAAGCGCCGCCGGCCAGCCCAGAAGCCGATCAGAAACAGCCCGAGCACCTTGAAATACCTGTTTCCGTCAATAAACTCCTGCATCCGCACGAAAGCCCCCTGCACAAGAAACTCAAGAACTTCCTTATAAGACTTGGCATCCCTGAGCCAATAGGCGAAGTTTTCGTCATTTATCCCATAACGGGCGCAATAATCCTGCTGGATCCTGACCACCGGCGCGGAAAGGCTTACCCCAAGAGCATCGGTCAACGTATCCACCGCCACCGGAACAAGCAGCAGCACCCCGGCGCAGCGAAGGATGGCCTTGTCGGAAAGCCTGCTGAAAAGCGGAAGCAGCATGCCCATCAGGGCATACAGCATAAGGATGTCCCCGCTCCAGATGAACATCAGATGCAGAAAGCCGATCATCAGCAGCACCAGCATCCTGCGGTAAAAAATCCTGTAACCGTCAGCCCCGCGCTTCTGCGCATTGGACAATATTATCGAAAAACCGACACCGAAGAGCAGAGAGAAAATCGTATAGAACTTCCCGTCAACGAAAATCCCCTGCAACCAGCGCACCACCCTGTCCGCTCCAGCGGAAGGCATGGAAGCAGCAGTCTCGGAACTCAAAAAAGTATAGAGCGCAAACTCCGGAAAGTTGGCAAGGATGATCCCGAGCAGGGCGAATCCCCTCAGGATATCAAGTATGGCGTAACGCTCGGACGCCTTGACCGGCATTGCCCCGCTCATATTCTGCAACTGTCTTCCCGCTCACGCAGATCACGTATACGCAGCTGGATTGAAGAATTTCCCCGATAGTAGTTCTCCACTATGGTGTAGCAGACATCGAAAGGATTGCCGTCCTTGATGTAATCATAGAAATCCGCCATGTTGAATGCAATGGAGGGGATCTGATGGTATGGCTGCGCCTCCTGGATGAGGTCGAGCTTCATGTGCACCCCACCGGCCCCGACTTTGCGCCCCGTTCCGGCATCGTAGACATTCTCCGTCTCGAAGACAGGATTGTGGTTGCCCGGTCCGAACGGCTGGAACTGCTTGAGTATCCGGAAGAACTTCGGGTTGATCTGGGCAAAGTCCAGTTTGGCGTCCACCTCCACCACAGGGGTCGTCATCTCTTTGACAATGTGCCCCTCGACGAAAGCGTCCATCCGGCGGGCGAACTCCCCGAGATTCTCTTCTTTCAGGGTCAGCCCGGCCGCATACATGTGCCCGCCGAAATTCTCCAGCAGGTCGGCACAACTCTCTATGGCCTCATACAGATCGAAGCCGGAGATGCTCCTTGCCGACCCGGTGACGAAGCCGTTTGACTTGGTCAGCACCACGGTCGGCCGGTAATAGGCCTCCACGAGCCGCGAAGCGACGATCCCCACCACACCCTTGTTCCACTTGGGATTATAC
>CAKUYG010000242.1 GCA_934702165.1 uncultured Bacteroidales bacterium
TTTCCTGGCTGGTGACAGTCACGGTGATTCCAGTCTACTATTGGGCGCTCTACCGCCGTCTGCCGGCATTCAGGCCGAATAAGTTCCTCTCCAAAATCCAGCTGCGCGGCGGGATGCGGATCTATGATGCCGGCGTGAACTGGTTCTTGTCTCACAAGTATCTGGTCTGCTGGGCGTTGCCCCTCTTCTGTATAGCGATTGCCGCTGTCTGTCTTGCTTATATGCCGAGGCAGAAAATTCCAGATATCACGTATACGGATGCGATACTTAATCTGGATTGGAACGAACATATCTCTGTCGAGCAGAACCGCTCACGTGTTCTGGAACTTGAAAATGCCGTTCTGGGGGAATGTGAGCAGACTTCGGCTATGGTCGGGGTGCAGCAGTTCGTGCTCAGCCACAGCGGAGACCAGTCCATGAGTGAGGCTTCCGTCTATTTCAAGTGCCGTGACGCCTCTTCTCTGGAACGGGTCAAGGCCAGGGTCTCGGAATATCTGCGCGGGCGCTATCCTGGGGCTCTCAGCAGCTTTTCCGCTTCCGGCAACATATTCGATCTCGTGTTCTCGGAGAGGGAAGCGCAGCTTCTGGTGCGTCTGCGTCCTACCGGGGATGAAGGGCTTCAGGTCGTGAATCTGCAGGAGATGCTCTCCGAACTTAAGGCTGCTTTGCCCGGCATAGGGATTCCTCCGGTTCCGCTCAAGGAGGATGTTCTCTATATCTCGGATCCGGAGAGGATGCGGCTGTATGGAGTGGGTTTCTCGGATCTTGTGGAGGTGCTGCGCAATTCTCTCAACGGCAACACCGTCTTTGAGATTATCAGGGGCAACCGTTCCGTCCCGGTGGTGCTCGGTACTGATGTCCAGGGCATGAAGGATGTGCTTTCCGCGACAGTCACGACCAAAGAAGGGGCGGAAATACCTCTTGAAGCCTTGATGAGGCAGACATACGAGCAGACATTCAAGACGTTGATCTCCGGTGATGAGGGCAATTATTATCCGTTGGAGCTTGACATGCCTTCTTCTCGGGTGCGTCCTGCGATGGAGTCGATCGGCGCTGTGGTGAGAAGTGACCCGCGTTTCGATGTCTCTTTCGGAGGGGCGTATTTCTCCAACCGTGAGATGATGCGCCAGATGGCTATGGTGATGTTCGTGGCGCTGGCGCTTCTTTTTCTTATTCTGGCCTCGCAGTTCGAGTCTCTCGTCCAGCCGCTTATCATCCTCTCCGAGATAGTGATCGATGTCGCTTTCTCGCTGCTTTTCCTTTGGGCGGCCGGGGTCAGCATCAACATCATGTCGCTTATCGGACTGGTAGTCATAACCGGTATTGTGATCAACGACTCGATTCTGAAAGTGGACACCATCAACAGGCTGGTGCGCGGGGGAATGGAGGTCGATGCTGCGGTGCACGAGGCCGGCCACAGACGCATAAAGGCCATAATCATGACTTCAATCACCACGGTGTTCTCCGTAGTGCCTTTCCTCTCAAGGGGCAACATGGGTTCGGATCTCCAATACCCTATGGCGATTGTGATAGTGGTCGGGATGACTGTCGGCACGGTGATAAGCCTTTTCTTCCTGCCGGCCTTGTATTCGGCAGTATATAACCATAAAAAACGGTGAACATGGCCGGCAGGAAGGGCATATCTTCTTTTTCGGTGCTGCTGATGATGGCGGTCGTCGCGGTGGTCGGCATGGCCTGCTTCTCGATGCTGAAGGTGCAGTATGCCCCGTCGGTCACTGATTCTTCCATCACCGTGCGGTACAGCTATCCCGGTGCGTCTTCGCGTATTGTGGAGGCTGAGGTCACTTCCCGTCTGGAGGGGGTGTTGTCCGGGATCCGTTCCTGCACGGGGGTGCAGTCTCTGTCTTCCGACGGGAGCGGGCGTGTCACCTTGTCTTTCGGCAAAAAATCCGATTTGGAGGCTGTCCGCTTCGAGGTGGCGTCACGGGTGCGCAATGTCTATTCTTCGCTGCCGGACGCTTGCTCCTACCCGTCGATATCTTTGAACTCCAGAGGCGAGAAAGCGCAGACGGCGATCGTTTTCAATGTGCGCAGCCCATTGCCGTCCAAGGAGATAGCTTCTTTTGTCGAGGAACATCTGCTTCACCCCATCTCCGTTATCGACGGGGTGAGTTCCGTGGGCTTTTATGGGCAGACGCCGTTCGAGTGGGTCGTCACTTTCGATTCGGATCTCTGCCGGACTCTCGGCATTGCGGCTTCGGACATAAGGCGCGCTTTTTCTGATTATTACGCTGATGAACTTGTGGGGCTCTCGAAAAGTGGCGGCATGACTTATGGGGTACGTCTGCGG
>CAKUYG010000243.1 GCA_934702165.1 uncultured Bacteroidales bacterium
TCCTAGAAGTTGAATCTTATCTTAACAATCGCACTCTGACCACCAACGCACTTGTCCTTGAGTGCAGGAAGGACAGCTTGGCCCAACGGCCCGTAATCTCCGTTGTTGTTTGCAGAAATGAGGATAAAACTGTCCTTATCGGAACCAAGTACCCTGAAACCGCTGTCTTCATTGGAATTCTTCCACGCGATACACTTCTTGCTCTTCCTGCTGTAGATCAACGAACACTCGCTCGCCTGAGAGCCGCAGAACCGGCAATAGACATAATCATCCGTATCGTGATAGTCCATAGGTAGTTTGTAATAGTCGGACAGCATATAGGCCCCTATATCCTCGCCTGCCGAGTCATAGAAATATCTTGCAGGCATAGCCTTTTCACCGAAGTCCACCTTGAATGCCGGTACTGGTCCGTCCTTCTCCAGCCTGTAGAATATTGATTCTGAGTTTTGCGGTCTGAGATAATAGGTGTTGTCCTTTGATTGGCTTATGTTGTTCATCGAGAAGGTGCAATCTTCCCTTGGAATGCTTTCTGAAATCAGATGCCCGTCCCCACCTATCAGCCGGAGGGTATTGCCTTTACCTCGCTTATCATCGCGAGGGCTCATGGAGAATGCCGAGAACAGATAGAATTTCCCGTCCGTTGTGGCAGACAGAGCATCCGCCGGATCTTTAAGTCCCGTCAAATCCACTTGGAAACAATTGCGGGTGTCGTCAATGTCGAATACTTTTATCCTTGCATTCTCCAATATGCAGAACTTCCCGTCCATATAGCAGATGTCGGATGCGGATACGTATTCGTTTGATGCCCGTCCACGGGTCAATTTCAATGGCCCTGGATGCCCGCTCTTGTCCAATGAGAGGATGGAGCCTCTGGAGTCCAGAATGAAAAGATTTCCCTGTCCGTCGGACAACATCTTGGAGACGCCGGCGAAGAGGACGGATTCGTTAATCGGCTGGACATCAACCACGGACACCATGTCTGATATGTCCGTTGACAAAGAGGTGACCACAGCCTCCTCTGCAGCGGACATTTTATTGCTGGATGTCTGATTGACACAGGAAACCAAGGCCAATATGGCCATAAGTGTCATTACTGTATTTCGTGCCTGCATAGTTTCAAAGATCATCTTGACCAGAATGTATCTTGGCAGCCGACGGTCTTCCATCTTCCTTTCGGGAATCCGCTTTCATCGCGCGCCAAGGCTTCTGCGTTTTCTTCTATGAATGATTCATAGGAGGTGGTCTTATGCAATAGCATTGCTGAAATGCTCACCAAAATGAGAGCAGTGCAACATAAAATAGTTTTTTTTCTTCATGGAATGTTTTGTTTTAATTAATCTCGAACAAAGATAAACAGATTTATTTTAATATCAAATTAAATGGTAGATTTTTAGATTTTTATACTCTATTAATGCTTGGTTATGTTAAGAAATGCTATATTTGCGGTGGAAGTATAGTTGTATTTTAAATAAATTAATATCCGAGTGAAAAATAAACTGCAGATAATAACACTTTTGATTCTTGCCGTGTCCTGCTCCCGTTATCCATCGGAGGTCAAGCGTACATTGCGTTTTGCCGGTGGCAACAACGTAGAGTTGGAGCGTGTGCTGGAGCGATACAGGAAGTCTGGAGAAGAGGATAAGTACCTGGCTGCCTGTTTTCTTATCGGTAATATGGGCGGTCAGGGGAGCAAGGACGGTCCGGCGTTGCGGAAATACTACCGCGAACTTTCATCTTTCTATGATCGTCCGGTTGTGGATATGTGGTCTCTGTATGCATTTGAAGATTCACTGTTCAATACACTTGACTTCTCCCGTCTTGAGATGTATTATGATGCCCGGAACATCAGCGCGTCATATCTGGAGAAACGTATAGCGGATGCTTTTTCTGTTCGTGATGTCAAGTGGTGTCGTGATCTGAGTTTCGAGGACTTCTGCGAATATGTACTTCCTTATCGTGTTGGAGATGAACTGCTTGAGGACTGGTTTTTGGATTATAGGAATACATTCGGTTTGGCCTTGGATTCCCTTGCGCTGGACGACTCTGTGACATTGGAAGATTTCTGCGGTGCCGTCACCTCGCTTTTCCCTGAACCTCATCGCAACTATACGAACTATCCGGCAGGGAAGCCTTCTCCTGCGCCGTCGTCTTTGAAGCGGATAGCTGGTGGCACTTGTGAGGACTATCTTGGGCTGTTCACATACATCGGACGGAGTTACGGGGTGCCGGTTGCGACTGACTACACTCCGCAGTGGGCCAACCATTCTAAAAACCATTCATGGTGTGGGATACCGAGTGGGG
>CAKUYG010000244.1 GCA_934702165.1 uncultured Bacteroidales bacterium
GCGCGATATCGTGAAGAAACACAATCTTTTCCTCTTCAGCGATGAGGTGTACCGCGAGTTCATCTATACCGGCATGCCGTACATCTCGGCTTTTCACCTGGACGGAATCGATGACAATGTGGTGCTGTTCGACTCGGTATCCAAGCGTTACTCAGAGTGCGGTACGCGTATCGGCTGTCTGTGCACACACAACAAGAAGGTTCATGAAGCCGTCATGAAGTTCTGTCAGGCGCGTCTCTCACCGCCGCTTATCGGGCAGCTTGTGGCCGCTGCATCGATCGAGGTGTCCAAAGAATATCTGCACGGGGTCTATGAGGAATATCTTGACCGTCGAAACTTCCTGATAGACGGACTCAACAAGATCCCCGGAGTATACTCTCCGATCCCTATGGGGGCTTTCTATACCCTGGCCAAGCTCCCTGTGGATGATGCCGAGAAGTTCTGCATCTGGTGTCTGAGCGACTTCCGCTATGAAGGCTCCACGGTGATGATGGCTCCTGCTTCGGGCTTCTATACTGAACCAGGGGAGGGCCGGCAGGAGGTCAGGATGGCCTATGTGCTCTGCAAGGAAGACCTGGCCAGGGCCCTGACGGTGCTCCAGAAGGCTCTTGAAGAATATCCGGGGAGGGTCTGAACTTATCTGAACATTTTTATTTCCGCAAGTCCTTCGCTTCGGCGGAGGACTTCTGAAGTGTGCAGTCCGAGTTCCGCAGCTTTCAGCCTTGCAGCGAGGACAAGGGCTCCGAGACCTTCCTGGGAGGGGCAACGCAGAGTGATGCTCGCGTTGCTTTCATCTGTGGAGATGGTGGCTTCGATGTCGAGTTTCCGGGCGGAGCGGACGACGGCGTCCAGTTGCGCCTGCTTGACAGCGTAGTCTGGATCCGTGTGCTCTTGTGGACTTGATATCCTGTCCAGAAGGCTGTCCAGTGATGGATTGGCGCGTCTTATGACACTTTTGCCATGAAGGTATTCTTCGTATTTCTTCTCAAGATAGTTGTCGGCCATAATCCGGAATTTTTGCCAAATATAGAAAAATAAGTGTTACCTTCGCGGAAACTATAAAAACGTAAATGTTATAAGTGTTATGAAATCTCTAAAAGGTACAAAGACTGAGGCCAATCTGGCCGCGGCTTATGCCGGCGAGAGCCAGGCGCGCAACAAATATACCTATTATGCTTCCAAAGCCAAGAAGGACGGCTATGTGCAGATAGGTGAGCTGTTCGAAGCCACTGCTGACAACGAGAAAGAGCACGCCAAAATCTGGTTCAAGCTCCTTCATGGCGGAGCAGTCCCGGACACTGAAGCCAATCTTGCTGATGCTGCTGCAGGAGAGCACTACGAGTGGACCGAGATGTATCCCTCTTTCGCCAAGACGGCAAGGGAAGAAGGTTTTGAAGAGATCGCCGCCCTGTTCGAGATGGTGGCCGAGATAGAGAAGCATCACGAGGAGCGTTACAAGAAACTGCTTGCCAATGTCGAGGGCAAACTGGTATTCACCAGAGAAGGTGATGCCATCTGGGAGTGCGGCAACTGCGGCCACATAGTTGTTGGTCCTTCAGCCCCGGAGGTCTGCCCTGTCTGCGCCCACCCGCAGAGCTATTTCCGCCTGGCTGCCAGGAATTATTGATTCCGGCCGTCAGCTGATGAGGGGAACACGTCCGTTGATTATCGCATTGCTGCTGCTCCTGCCTCTACGGGCGGGAGCGCAGTTTGTGGATGCCTCAAGCGGGCTTCTGCAGATGCCTTCGGCCGAGATGCAGGACGAAGGCACGTTCATGATAACAAACAACTATCTCAACAGACATTCTCTTCCAACATCAGGCTGGAGCTACTCGACGTTCAATTACGGGTTCAGCCTCACGTTCTGGAATCGGCTGGAAGTCGGGTACGTCTGCACGATATTCGATGGCGCCAAGGTTCCCGGAGCCACAGGGCGGGCCAGGATAACCCGTCCCCGAAGATGGCGCAGTACAGCACGCTGACCCCCCAGGCCAGGGCCACCGCCCCCAGGCCCCACAGCAGGGCGTACAGCCGGTCCTGCCGGCGGAAGGAGTGGCCCCGGAAGGTCAGATCTTTATGAATGGCGGGGTGCTCGATCCCCGCAAGCCGCCCGATGAGCAGCAGCGCCGCCGCCAGAGCGGCGGCGGCACAGAGCGTCAGAAAGACCGCGCGCATGTCAGCCGCCCTCCCCAAAGTCGGTGATGACGTAGACGTAGCGCACGCCGGAGATGTCCGCCCCCGGATCCACCTGGGTGCTGCGGCTGATGCCGTCGGCCTCGGTATAGACGGTGCGGATG
>CAKUYG010000245.1 GCA_934702165.1 uncultured Bacteroidales bacterium
GCACTTCGCCCACGAAGTCCGCGATCTGCTCGTCGCGCGTGACTTCATTAAACATATCGCCCGCGCCCGTGCGCAGCCACGTTTCATTTACATTGAATTCCTCGCAGATGTCCCGGATGGTGCGGTCGCTGGGGGCAGAAAGCCCGGATGTCAATTTAGAAACAAAAGGCTGCCCGACTCCAACCCGCTCGGCAAAGGCTGTTTTTGTCAGGCCAGACGCTTTCAGCACGGCATCTATCCGCTGGTTTATGGCTTCCATTCGCCATCACCTCCTATCACAACTGAGGATAACACAGCGGAATCGGCAAGTCAAGGAAAAAATATTCCTGAGGAATGAAAAAACGCTTGACAGAAGTCGTGAAGCATGATATGGTATGCGCAGGGAATGAATTCCGTTCCCGGACTCATGGATTGGGAACACCGGCCCACCCGGCAGGCTGAAAAATTTTCCGTGCTACGCTACGGAAAAAGCCGATTGCCTGCTTGACAATCGGCTTGATGGCCCCTCACGACGAGGGCTTATGTACGGAATAGGCGGACTCCCGCCAGCGCACGATGCTTTGCACCGGGCGCGGCCTCGGACCGAGGCGGGTGGTGAGCTCCCTCGCGAGGAGGTCGTGCGAGCAGAGGGTGACACCCTTGATCGTCTGGCGGCGCAGCCCGGTGTTCACGGTTGAGACGAGGACCCCGCACTTGGAAAAACCCCACGACTGGTCGTGGTACTTCTGAATGCGGTTCCGGTAGCGCCGGACACTGAGGGAGAGCTTCCAGGCTACGTCCGGGTCGGAGAGGTCCCTGTCCTTAAATTCAAGGATAACCACCTGCCCCCGGGCAACGAGAATGCAGTCCGGGTAAATAGCGTACCCCTCAGCCACGCCCTCGTTTTTCCGGGGCGGGTACTTGGGCAGGCCGTACTCGAAGATGATGTGGATGCCACTGTAGGTGGGGCCCATTTCCGTGAGGGCCGCCCGAAGGGCAGCCCCGCTGCTCTCCCAGGCGCGTCTCTGCTGCGGGGTCACCGCGAAGGGCGCGACACGGGGATACCGGGCGGTCATCTGCTCCAGCCAGTCCCCGGGGGTGAGGGCGAGGAAGGCCCGCACCGTTCCGCACCAGCAGAATTTGTTTACGCACTTCACCAGCACCAGTCCTTTCAATTCCACAGCCGTCCCGCCTCAGATGCCCGCCGTACTGACGTCGGGCATGGCGGGTTCACAGTTCAACGGGTTCTCCGGATCAACGGTTCAGCGGGCCTCAGTTCAACGGGTTCAGAATGACAGTCCACGACTCAACGTGCGGAACCGGGCAAGGTAGTCACGCCACTCGGAGGGGATGTCATATGTGCAATGACAGCCCTGGCAAGTAACGGTCTTGCCGGTATACTCCACGTCAACGCGGACCTGCTGACCACAAACGGGACAGCCAAAGACGACGGAGCGTTCCAGACGATCCATGAGATCACCTCCCTCAGTGCTTGCTTGACGGGCATCTGAGGCAGGGCGGCTCAACAGTATCAGTACCAGCATCATACCACAGCTCGGGGAGGTGAGCAAGCATGAGCGAACGGGAAGAGAAAATTCTGGAGCCCCTGAAGCGGGTGATCCCCGCCCTGACGGAGGCGGAGCAGGAAAAGCTGCTGGCCTTCGGCGAGGGCATGGCATTCATGGCGGATCAGCGCCCTGGCAGGCATGATACCGCGGCACAGGCGTAAACCCAGGCAAAGGAGATTACATAAACAAGAGCCCGTTAAAACGTGCGAACGTCAATCCGAAATAACCGAAAAAATGCGAAAGGAACTACTGCTATGAACGACAAACTGAATTTTCCCGCAGAAACTGAGAAGCCGGACAGCCCGATCATCCTCCGCTGCTACGACATGGCCAACCCCGGCTGCCGGAGGCTGAACGGGACGCTCCGGGTCACGCCGGAGGCGGAGCTGGCCGTCCGGCGGCTGAGCGCGTATACCGGCCTGACCCAGCGGGACGTGGCCTCTGAGCTCATTATTCAGGCCGCGGCGATCTGTCAGGTGGTGAAAGGAGGTGAGCGGTGATGGATGAGGGACGGTTCGATCTGCCCATGTACGACAAGGCACACCAGGCAAGGGAGGAGCTGTACTACACCCCGGCGAGTCTGGCAGCCCGGTGGGGGTGCTCCAAGGATCTGGTCTACGACCTGCTGCGGCAGGGCAGGCTCCGCGGCTTCAAGCTGGGCCGGGACTGGCGGATCTCCGACGAGGCCCGACTGGCC
>CAKUYG010000246.1 GCA_934702165.1 uncultured Bacteroidales bacterium
CTGTATGACCATCCATGCGTTCCATACTCGACTCTCTGGGCTGATGAACTCTCGAACACTTGCGACAGGTTCATCCCGCCGCTTTCGTATTTGTATCCGAATACGCCGAACGGCGCCTGTTGAAGATCCTCGTCTTTTTCCACGATGGTGCTGCCGGACTTGCTGGCCGTGCTTTCGAACGACAGCTCATCGATTCCTATGTTGATGTCGCCTCCGCTTTCGCCCTGCCAACCTCCTGCGGAGGCATCAAAGTCGATATAATCGTCTTCCGGGTTGATGCTGAGGCAATATGTGACAGCCTTACCCTGTCCCCAAGCTGCCAGATCGGTGCTTTTGCGGTAGAGGTATAGGTCAAACTGTCCGGATGAGACGGTGGAGTTGGAGTCAGTCGCCGTATAGTGTATGGTCAGCCTCGGTCTGTCGGCTCTCGTGTCCTGATAGGTGTGCTGCGGGATGAACATTGTCCTCGGGAAAATTACCTGCTCTCCGGTGGTGATTTGCATCGGTTCGGATGGGGTGTAGCTATAGGTGGCCTCGGTACCCCAGTTGGCCCAGTCGCCGTTTGTAAAGTCGGCACTGGTGTAGATGCCGGACAGATCTATCTGGTTGATGGTATAGCTTCTGTTTTCGCTGGCCGAACTCAGTTTGGCAGTGAAGCGGACTGAGCAGAGTATGTGGCGGAAGACGACGGGTATGCTGCCGTTGTCGGTGCCGCGGCTCTGGTCGGGCATGGGGTCCGCGACAAGGATGTCTGTCCCTTCATATCCCGGGGTGGCTTGCATGGTGTGCCCTGTGATGCTGACCCCGTCTTTGCCACACTTGAGACCCTTGACGGAAAAAGGTGCCCAGGCGAAGATGCTCAGTGTGCCGGTGCCCGGCCAGTACTGCGGAGTCCTGGCTGTCCACACGCTTCCGTCGTAGACTATTTCGGAGTTTAGAAAATGTCCCTGGGCGGCATCAGCATCTGTCGCCCATTTCTTGCCGGAAGGGAGATACCAGGCGCTGGCACCGAAACTCCGGTCTGTCGGGAAATCTGTGTATCCCGCCTTGGTATGGGCGGATGTACGCAGGGGAGCGGGCGACCAGGTGATCGTCCGCTCTTCCGCATGGTCGCCAGGCTCGTTTTTGACACAGGCTACGGCCGTAAGAATCACTGCCAGAGGCAGCATTTGCCGGATTATTTTCATAGCACTTATGGGAGATTTCACTCTCCCATAAGCATATCGCTCCAGTTTTCCGAGTCACAGCCGGAGCACGCTGCGTTCACAGGCAGGTTAGAGTTTGGAAAAACAGCGATTAGAATTGCATATTTAGAGTCTCGTCTCCTTCCCAGTCTTTTATGGACGGTGCCCAATAAATTCTCTGGTCCTCGAGAGATATCCTGAATGTATAGCGGATTTTTTTGTTCATTTCAATCCTGTCAGAAGCATGGAGTTCATGGAGTGTCACTTTCTTATCAACAGTTTCCTTTGAGTAATTTGTGGCATCGGTGTAAGTAAGCACCTGATACTGGATGTCAAGATACGGCTCAGTGCTTGGTTTGCCGTCAGCCTTGTCCAAGTACTGTGGCATTATTAGAAGATAACTGTGTTTGTTTTCAGTGTTTTTGTTGTTGAACGTCAGATTCAACGCAGTGCTCCCGAATTTGTCTGCTGTGTCCTCAGAGGCGGCATTATACCAGGTGTAAGCAAGCATCGCGCCTGTAGTGCTTGATGCTGACCAGGCGTCAATAAGCTCTCCCTGAGCAAAGTAACCATAGAATCCTTTGACAGATAGATTGTTAAGCGTAACTTTCATAAGTTTGAACACTTTGTCGCCTGCAGTATATTCTTTGCCCGTGGTGCCATCGTGTCCGTTCGCATAATCCTTTTCTGTGTAGAAATCCATTCCGACAATCTGTGAGAGCTTATGATGGAAGATTATTGGAACTCCAGAATAACCTCCATTGGTTGCATTTCCAGAACATCCTTTCTGTACTTCAGCTACGAGGATATCGGTCTCCTGGTGTTCGGCAACGTTATACAAGTTTTCTCCATTACCAATATTCAGACCGCCATTATGTACGCTTACTGGCAACTCTCCTCCGGTACTTTCTTGGTAATAGTATGGACTGTAGGCGAAGAATGTCAGGCCTCCGGTTTTTGGACAATAATAAGGGGTTTCAGTAGTCCAATTATGTTTACCGTTATTGACGTCTT
>CAKUYG010000247.1 GCA_934702165.1 uncultured Bacteroidales bacterium
TAGGACATCTCGAATGCCGGGTTGACAGTGCTGCGCTCGTTGTAACTCTCATTGGCCGCGCAGGCCCCCTCGATGGTGTAGCGGTCTGCTGACTTGTCATAGCTGACGAACGAGGCCATGAACTCGGCGGTCTGCTGGACCATGCCGGCGTATTTCTCAAGCACCTTGCGGTCTTTGGTGGCACGGTAGATGAGTTCGGCCATGTAGATAGGATGCGGCTGCTGCCAGATGATGAACGAACCTACATCAGACGGGGTTTCAGCCCCCGAAGGGTCCGTCATCTTCATCCAGCGCACCCCTTGGAATCCCTGGCGTTCAGCGATTTTACGGGCCTGCGGCATCACGCCGATGTACCAGTCCAGCTGTTTTTCGAGGAGTTCCGGCTTGTTCCACGTGGCATAGTGGAAACTGTGCCACATCACCATCTCGAGGTGGAACTTGCCGAACCAGGTGTTGTAAGTCATCCCCGTCTCGGCCGGCGGGAAGTTCTGGGCTTCCTGCACGCGCATCAGGTATTGTGAGAGCACGACCCGCCTCTCCAGAAGCGGCGCGCGGGAGTCGGTGCAGTGCGAGAAGTCTATCACGCCACTGGTCTTCCAGTAGTTGTTCCAGAGGCGGCGTGCACCCTCCCGGGCCTGGTCATAAGTCTTGGCCTGGCCCTGAGGGAGTTTCTCCGAGAACGAGGCGCAGAAACTCCATTCCCCCGCCTCTGGCTTGAGCACCAAGCGGTTGGGGCCTGTCATCTCGAGGCTCGCCCCTCCGTCCCAGCGGATTGTCACATAATATGTGCTCGCGTCAACCGTGCGCTTGAGGACGGCCGATGAGGCATCGTGAGAAACAAATTCCGTACTGTGCCTGCTGTCGGCATTCCAGTCGGAAGCGTCATCGCTGTGCTGCCCGGTCGGGTAAGGGAACCTTATCACTACCGGGAGAGCCTTATCGGAAGATATGTGCGCAGCATAGAGGTCCTGTCCGTCTCCGCCGCTGACGGTCTCGACCTTGACCGGGATGTCATTCCACCTGAAACTGGAGTGCAGGACTCCGTCCCACATGTCAAGGGTCTGGTCAATGTCGCTCACCTGCTCCGGGGACATCCCGGCGAAACCGATGTTGCCGAGATGCATGCGGTGAGGGTTGGAGCGGACCCATTCGGCTGCGGCGCTGCGTCTCGGGGTGGGGTTCAGACCCTCTTGTACGGAATAGATTCCGTGAGGATGGCCCGGAAGCGGGTGGTCTTCGAGGGTCTCCTCTATGGTATAGCCTTCCGTATTCGGAAATGAGTGCCAGCCCCACTCGCTGTACGTGCCGAGGGAGAGGCCGTCTTTGTAGTATTCCGGAAATGTCTGGAGTCCCGTAGCATCGAGGGTGATGGTGAAGGCCCCGTTGCCGAGGTTAAGGGAGTGCAGGGGGTTGACCTCTGTCACATGGGGATTGTTGCGCGTCACCAGCGCCTTGCGGTCGATCTTCTCTTCCGTGCAGGCGCTTATGACCAGAGCCGTCACGGTCAGGGCCAGTGCCAGTGCCGTCGTGGTGGTAAAATGTGGTTTTGTCATAATTGGTGTATTATAAGTTGTTTTGATTTATGTCAAATAAATTCAAAACAACTTCTTATTGTGGTCTACAAATTTACGGATTTTCCAGAATGTGTGCGTGGTTTTTAGGAACAAAACGTATTCCATTGTATTTCTGCAATTTACGTTGTCCAGCAAGAGTTTGGCACAGTGTATGCTATATACAGGTCAGCAAATACCGTTTTGATTAAACAATAATAGGATACTGAACATTTTTAAAGTGCCGCGGCCTGTGAAGGTAGCGGCACTTGGCGTTCTGGCCCACATAAATATGAGGGCCATGTTTTATCGGACTTCATGGAGATGTAAGTACAAGCCATCCAAGGCATGTAATGTAGCGGCTAAGGCTATGCCAGTTTCAGCACATCTTCCTTTGTGAGTCCGGAGTATTTTGCCACGGTCTCCGCCGGGACACCGTCCTCCAGCATCCGCCGGGCTATGGCGGAGGTGGCTGGGGCGATATTTTGTTTTGAGCCACTGCCACCTCCGTCCCGGGCCACCTCCGTGCCTGTCCCTTCTGCCATCTACGACCACACCGGGGCCCGGCACCTCCTGCGCATTGCCTCTCTTCACCTCTGTCCCGTGCGGAGACTCACGCTCACACCTTGACCTC
>CAKUYG010000248.1 GCA_934702165.1 uncultured Bacteroidales bacterium
GCGCTGCAGGCGGCGACCGCGGCGGCCACGAAGGCACGGCAGACCGTGCTCGTGAACCTCGGCTGGAACTATGATGCGACGCCGCAGATCTGTGCGGTGCCGGAGGTGACGGACGAGATGATCGCAGCGATCAACCTCGCTCAGGATACGCAGACGGCACTTCAGAATAACTACCAGCTGCGGATCGATCAGCGGAAGCTCGCGCTTGCGGAGAGCGACGGTACGAAGAACACGGCGCAGATCACGGTGACGAACGACGAGAATCAGGTGCAGTCAAACATGACGGCCCGTTACAACGCCGTTCTGAGTGCACAGAATGAGCTTCAGAAGGCGGAGCTGAATCTTCAGAATCAGCAGACGACACTCGGACGTGTGACCCGCAGCTACGCGGTGGGTGCGGCCAGTGCGCGTGATCTCGAGGATGCGCAGTACAGCGCATCGGCAGCAGAATATACCGTGAAGCTCGATCGCTATGCGCTCCAGAGTGCATACTTCACGTATCTGGCGGGGCGCGACGGCCTCGCAGGCAGCAGCGCCTCCTGACGTACAGGATGAGATGAATGAGATGAATCGGACGGATCGGAACCGGTGGCAGCATGACCGCGATGCCGGAGGTGCATGACAGTATGGTACAGACGGTGCCGACGGCAGCCATGATCCGATCGGAGACGAGGAGAGTGAAGATGAAGAAAAGACAATATATGAGCGCGCTTCTGATCCTGACGCTCGGTGCCTGTGTTTTCGGATCCCCTGCATTGGCCGCGACCACGACCGTCAGCCACCCGCTGTACGGCGAGAGCCACACGCTGACAGGGCAGGATAGCACGGGCCGGCCGGACGGGATGGATGACGCCACCTGGGCGGCGCTCATGGACGACGTCATCGAGTACAGCGAGATCCCGAATCTCGTGGAGTACCGGAGCATCATCGGGCGGACACAGACGGCGATGATCGACGCCAATGCCAGCGGACTGGTGCAGATGACGGATGCGCTGTCGAGCACGATCAGTGACCTGCGAGACACCATCTCGGATCTTCGGGAAAAGGCGAAGGATAGCACGAGTGCGGAGGAGAAGCAGGCGCTGCTTCAGCAGGTGAAGATCCTGGAAGGGACCATCGGTACGGCCGGTGGCTCCGGACTGTCCGGAAACCAGAACAAAACAGAAAGTGGTATTTCGACCCTCGTGACGAAGATGAAGCAGGGACTGCACCCGACGAAGGTGGCCATGATATCCGGCATGAACAGTGCATTCGTGGGTTACCAGAGTCTCGTGGAGCTTCGCGAGATGTATGCGGACCAGGTCGAGATGTACGAGGGGATGTACGAACGTACTGTGCGGCAGCAGGCCCTCGGCTCGGCGACGGCGCTCGAGGTGCAGCAGGCGAAGGTGAATCTCGATGGGGCGAAGCTGAGCCTCGCCGATACAGATGAGAAGCTTCGTTCGGTGAAGGACGCCATCGCGCTGACGCTGGGATGGAATGCGGCAGATACCGCGAAGGTAACGATCGGCACGCTTCCGGCGTATGACGCGGGCTACATGGCCGGTCGGAATCTGGAGGCGGACATCGCGGAGGCGCGGCTCCATAATGTGGCCTACGGCCGCGCGATGGGGACGGTTGATAAGAACATCACCGGTTATACTGCGACGGATATCCAGCGGAGATCCGCCGAGCAGGACCTGAACATCACGATGACGGAGCTCTATAACAAGGCCGTACAGGCAGGCACAGATTATGAGTCGGCGCAGCTCGGCTTCCGGATCGCGGACCGGCAGAAGGCCTCCGCGGAGCGTATGCTGGCCGCCGGTATGATGAGCTCTACGGATTATAAGGCCGCATCGATGCAGTATATCGCATCGAAGATGCAGGCGGACATGTCCGCCATCAACGCCTCCGCGGCGGTGCTGAGCTACCAGAACGCACTGCAGGGCATCCTGTGATGATTTCACGCTTCGCAGTGCACCGCCGGAAGCACCGGGCCCCGGCTCGACGGAAATAAGCTGCGAATAAAAATTTTTAAATGAACGATGTGCAAAATTATGCGCACCCCGTGTACTATTATACGGGATGTCGGAAAGCTTGAAAAAGCGTCTCCTGCGCGGGTTTTGTGCATCGTTTTTTCTAGTCTGTCCGCAGACTAGAAC
>CAKUYG010000249.1 GCA_934702165.1 uncultured Bacteroidales bacterium
GCATAGGCCCGGTCGGCCTGAGCAGGGACGGCGAATCCTGCGCCTGAGGTGTTGTCCAAATCTGAATCCTCGATACCCTTGGTATAAAACTCGCTGACGATGAACGGCTTTTGCGCCCACTCGCCCCAGTCCTTGACTTTGGTGTCAAGCTCCGGCGACCATCTCCCGTAATAGTTGATGGACACGATGTCGCAGTACTTGCCGGCAGCCTCGACCACGTGCTGCATGTATTTCGGGGTTCCGTGCAGGCGCGTCCCGAGATACATCATCCCGGGGTCGGCCTCCGTAAGTGCCGCCTTGACTGCGGAGTAGTATTTTTCCGCCACATATCCGGCGAACATGCTGTTGTCAGTATCGCTTATCTTGCTGTGCTCAGCCGGGTCTTTGCCAAGCACATTGCGGCACCATTCTTCCGCGGCTTTGCGTGCCGGGTTGTTTGTATCTCTGATATTAAACAGTCTGAGGAGAAGGTAGGATTTTTCTTTGTTGCTTGTCCCGCTGCTGAAGTCAATCTCGTTGTCAGAGAATATTCCCAGCACGTTGCGGTCGCCGAGGTATTGCTTGACGTCGCCGTTCTTTACATAATTCTTGCAGAACTTTTCCCAACCATCGTAGAATACCAGTCCGGCCTCGTTGGCCGAATCCCCTCCGGGATAGCCTCCGGCCTTCGACTTGAACTGTGAGAGGAACCCAAACGAAGGCGCGATTGTCAACGGTGTGTCTGCGTGGGCGCTATTGTGTTGTTGTATAAGTGTATAGGTATTGGTGCAAAATGCTCCCGTGCCGTGGAAGCCTATACTGGAGAGTTCCTTCTGAGTCTTGGTGACCCAGTCCGCATCGGATGCGAAGCGGCCTTTGAATGCCTGCGAATTGCGTGCGGAATTGCCTTTGCGCAGCGAGTTCACGCATCGGTTGTAGTGCAGGTAGCCTTCGGGATCGACAATCCACCATCTGCCGTTGACCTTGGCAGTGCGGAAACGCCCCGTAGCCTCCTGTTTCGGGCGGTCTGTGCGGCTGCCATACTTGTTGGTGACGGAGAGGTAATGGGCCACAGTGGTGTCCGGCGTGAAGTTCAGAAGATAGGGGAGTATTCTTGTCTTCTCCTCTTTCCAGACGACAGGTCGAGAGTTCGAGGAAGCATACTTGACCATAATCGGCAGATATGCGTATTTTTTTAGAGAAGGGCTGAACTGCTCTTTGGCGAGCGGTGTCGGGAGTACATCTTCGGTCTCGTCTTCCTTGTCCGGTGCGTGTTTGTTGACCACCGGGGTCTTCTCGCAGGAGAGCAGCGTGAGGCTGAGGAGAAGAGAAAGGGTAATCTGTCGTGTTATCTTAATCATGACGTGGTTTCTTATTTGGCAAAAATAGCCGATCATGCCGAATCCCGATATAAAAATGGTTCAGAAAAGCAGCACAATCATACATCCCCGCCTGTCCTGTCCGCACGGTGATTTGCTCGGGTCTGCACCGCGTTGAACGGTACTTACAACTTTGTGGACAATTTTTATATCCCTTTAATCATGGAAAATCTTTCTTTGCATTGTGAACAATAACACCAACTGATAATGAATACCAAAAAAATGACGATGCTCGTGCTGTCCGTTGCGACAGCATTGGTAATCGGACTGCAGAATGCGGCGGCTCAGAACTCGCAGATAAGCGGCAAGGTCACTGATGCCGATGACAATTCCCCGCTGACAGGTGTCAATGTGCTTATCTCCGGCACTCGCACCGGAGTAGTCACCGACATCAACGGCGATTACGTGATCTCCGCGCCTCAGGGTGCGTCTCTCGAATTCTCCTGCCTTGGCTATGAGACTCTTACGGTTCAGGCAGGCAAGCGTGACAAGATTGACGTCTCGCTCCGGCTCAGTTCCAATCTCCTGGACGAGCTCGTAGTAGTGGGATACGGTGTACAGAAGAAGAGCGATGTGGCCGGTTCGGTCACCTCCATCAAGGCGGATGATGTGATCGCGACTCCGGCGGCCAACATCTCCGAGATGCTAAGGGGCCGCTCTGCTGGCGTGCAGGTCACTTCGTCCTCAGGATCCCCGGGATCTTCTTCCAGCATTCAGATCCGTGGCGTGCGCTCCCTGACAG
>CAKUYG010000250.1 GCA_934702165.1 uncultured Bacteroidales bacterium
ATATTTGCTCAACAACCGTCTGGCTCTCGCAGGATCCGATGGCGGAGAAGTACCCCTCCCTCTCGCCCTACTCCTGCTGCGATGCGGAGATATACCGGTTGCTGTCCTTGATGAGGCCGCAGATGGTGGCGTTGAGCGAGGAGGCTTCGCGCAGTAGAGTGTCGATGTCCAGATGAAGGCGGAAGCGCCAGTGGTGGTGCGGATCTGCCGGTTCGTTGATTCTCTCTTCGTTCCTGTCCGGGCGGCGGAGCCTTCCGTCGAGCGCGAGCCAGTCTTGAAGAGGGAAGATGGCCAGCATGGACTGAGAGTTCAGAAATTCCCATAGCATGTTGCGCACTTCCCATGGTTGCGGATCGGTGCTGCACTGCATGCGCAGGGTCTCCATGTCGTGGCTGGAGGTGGCACATACGCTCAGATGTCCCCATTCGCCTTCGTTTTCCATGCCGCGCATCTTAAGGGACAGTATTCTCTCGTGAGCCATCACGCCGGGTACGCAGGACGGTACCATTCCGAGGTCTTCTCCGCAGGCGAGCATGCCTGTAGCACTGAGCAGTTCCGGCAGTTTCTTTTCTGCGTTGCGGCGCCAGAAATCATCATTGCGGTGGAAGAAGAAGTCGTTGTACAGGGCTCCGAACTTTTCCTGCTGCCACTGCGGCAGTCCCTGCGAGGCCGGATTGATGAGCGGCTGGTATTTTCCCGGATTGCGCGGATCTTCGTGGAAGAGGCCTTCAACAGGGAGGTGCATGGCATGGATTTCTTCAAGTGTGTACGGCAGAGCCGGGTTGAAGTGTCCGTAGAGGCCGCTTTTTTTGTCTGCCGGTATTTCCCATATCCTGAAGAACCCGAGAATGTGGTCTATGCGGAAAGCATCGAAGTACCTTGCCATCTTGCGCAGGCGGGATTTCCACCAGGCATAGTCGTCCTTTGCCATCTCGTCCCAGTTGTATGTCGGGAAACCCCAGTTCTGCCCGTCGCGGCTGAAATAGTCGGGCGGTGCTCCGGCTGTGGAGTCAAGGTTGAAGAGTTCAGGATGCCAGTATGCCTCGGCGCTGTCGGCGCTGACTCCGATAGGGAGGTCTCCCTTGAGGGCGATGCCCTTGCTGCGCGCATATCTGGCTTCGGCGTAGAACTGCTTGTCAAGATGCCACTGCATCCAGCAGTAGTATTCTTCTTCAAGGGAATCCCTCATGGCGCAGAACTTCGCGTATTCCGGCAGCCATGATTCGTTTTCCTTTACGAAAGCCATGAATGAGGGGGTCTGCATGTCTTTCTCTCCGCGTGCCTCGAAGGCTTTGCGGATGTATTTCATCTTGGCTTCGAAGACCCTCGGGTAGTCGATTTCAGGCAGGGCGTTCAGCGCGGCCTGCTGTCTTTTGAATTCAGCATTCTCCTTGATTCCGAGACTCTGCAGGTGCATGTACATCGGGTTCAGGGCAAATGATGACACCGGACTGTAGGGGTAGGAGTCCTCCCAGCCGCCCTTGCGGGTGGTGTCGTTTACCGGCAGAAGCTGGAGGATGCACTGTCCGGTGGCCGCTGCCCAGTCTATGAGTTTATGCAGGTCGCGGAATTCGCCGATGCCGAAATCGTCTTCACTTCTCAGGGAGAATACCGGTATGGCGGTGCCGGCACCGCGGAAGCCGGGCCGGTCGAACATGCCGGCCTGATGTTCCCTCGGAAACGGACATCCCGGGATGGGGCAGTCGATCCAGCTGTCGTCTATTTCCTTGGCGAGTTTGGCGCTGTGGTGTTTCCATTCCGTGCGCCAGATGAGTCCGGAGCGCATGACGACGTAGCTGTAGTCCTTGAGCATGGCGGCTGTGCAATGCTTGACAGTGACATGCCAGATGGCACCGTCGCTCCATTCCATGGGAGATTTTTCCTCTCCGAGGATGAGGGTGAGGCTGTCTCCCCACTCTGTCCAGTATTTGATTTTGAAGGTGACCTGCATAGATTCTCCTTTTTTAAAGCTCTTTGATATATGACAGGAACTCGCTCCGTACCCGGGCGCTTGTCCTGAACGCCCCTGTCAGGCAGGTGGTGGTCATCACGCCGCCCTTTCGGGCGCCGCGCCCCTCCTTGCACAGGTGTCTTCCTT
>CAKUYG010000251.1 GCA_934702165.1 uncultured Bacteroidales bacterium
AAGTTATGGACGGGTCGGTGTTGTAGATGGTCTGGATGGATTTCTGCTGTATCGTGATGACCGAGCCTGTGGCCCGGGACTCCCCGTCCTTGCTGACCTGCGAGTTGCAGAGGATGTGCATGGTGCGGTCCGGCTGGTTGACGAACTCTTTCCACAGGGTAGGGGAGGTGACTCCGGTTATCGGGTTCTTGTCGTAGTAGAACTCGTCCACGAAGGCGGTCACGCAGATTTTCGGGCCGTCCGGGTCGTTGTCGAAGTCGCTGTTGGACGTACCGAACTCCAAGTCTTTCGCGTATTTGTCCGCCTGCTCCTTGATATACTTTACCAGTCCGCGGATGTCCATGCATTCGGACGGGTCGTATGCCTGACGCTTCGTGGAGTAGGTGCCGTCGGCGTTCTTTTTGTTGACGCGGAAATGTACCCACTGGTAATCCAGTCCGGCGGGGATGTCTTCTCCGTTGGGCCCGAGTGTAGGCATACCGTCGCAGTAAGGGGTCTTGACGCTCCATGTCAGTTCATCGGCCACGGACTTGTTGTTGGAATCCAAGAAATTCTTTGCATGGAAGGTCATGGTCTTGGATGCGTAGTGCGCATCGCAGAGGGCGATCTCTTCCTTGGCTATCGTCACCAGTCCGGATGCTCCAGGCTGATTCTCCTTGAAATCGGAAGCGTCTTCCTGGCTGGTCTCCACCTCTACTCGTATATTGTTGACCGAGTTGACGGTGACAGTGTAGGTGTATGACGTGTTGCGGCAGATGTTGTAGTTTGAGATGCTGCCGTACTGATCCTCGCTCCAGTTACTGCCGCTTGTGCCCTGAGTCCAGTCTCCAAGATGGATGAGGTACTGGACATCAGCGGCAAGTGTCTGCCCGGCATTATCGTTTTTGAGATCCATCTCAACCCTGCCGGTGACGAGAACGTAGGTTGAGAAGTCGTTGGCGTTCTGGAAAATGCGCATGTCGCGTGATTCCTGCTTGCCGGTTGTGGGGTTGGTGTACGTGACTGTGGTGCTTTGGTTCTGACCGCCGTCGAGCTTGACCTGACGGCTGCGCTCCTGATAAGAAGTGAACGTGCTGTTTTTCGGGGTCTGCCGGTTTTCGAGCATGTAGAACGAAAATCCGGATGTGCCGTCGGTGCCGAAATCCTCGAAATTGGTCCACGGGCTGTCGAAGAAGTCGGGGGCGTGCTCCGGATATTTGTCGCTGCCTGTGGCTGGATCCACGGCTCCGGCATCTTTACCGATGCCGGATTCGGCCATCAGGTTGGAGGTACGCGGGACGTTGATCACCCGCCACTGCTTGGCCGTGAAACTATTGATTTTCTGCCCTCTTTCGTCCGCTCTGGTGCCGGCCTTGAAGATGAAACGGATCTTGGCATCGAGCCGGGTGAGTTTGATCGTCTCGGCGGAAGTGCTGCCTCCGTCCGCGATGTCTATGTTGGAAAGCATCCCGCTCATCGGAAAATAGCCATTGCGGGAGACTGTCTCCTGGTTGAGGTAGACGTGGAAATCCTTGAGATCGGATTCGTTGTCGATGTTGTGGGCAAGCACGTCGGAGGACACGCGTACCATGTCCGCATCCAGATTGGTGAGGAGATAAAGTTTGAAGTCTGAACCTGCCGGAGCCTTGATCTTGATGCTGCCGCTGGTCTTTTCTCCTCTGGAGTTGGTGTTCTTGACATACCAGCAGTCCTCGTCCGCATTGCGCACGGCTTCTTCGCTCCCCACCATCTCGAGGTTGCCGAACCATTTGCCGTAGACCTTGTTGCCGTCCTTGTCAAATAGGAAAAGGTAGGCGTTGAGCACCCTGTTCTCGCTTTCATGGCCGAGAGTGGCGCGGGTCTGTATCTCCACGTTGTCGCTTGAGCCGAACTGGAGCGTGAGCCAGCCTTCGCCTTCTGCAAGGCCGCCCCCGCGGAGCTCTTCCCGGACGCAGCCGCCTGCCGCCAGAATCATAGCCACGCATGCCAATATCAGTGTGATATATCTTTTCATATTCCGTGTCAATCAAAACTTGTCCCGGTGCTATGCTCATCCCAGGCCTGGACCTCGAATGTGAAGGCACCGAGCTGGGTGCTGTAATAGAT
>CAKUYG010000252.1 GCA_934702165.1 uncultured Bacteroidales bacterium
GCGGTCACACTTGATCTCGATCCCGAAGGTGTCCAGGATGGCCTCCCTATGGTTGTGGAAGGTCCTTTCGGGAAGATAATTCTCCCCTGCGGTATTCAGCGGGCTGCGCGACCATAGGTAGCTGATCTCCTTGAAGGAGATGTGCCCGTGACGGTTGATGACATCAATCAACCAGACATACCTGTCAAAATAATTCTTTGCCATTTACTTGTGTTTTTGTTTTGCTGCAAAGATAATGGTTTATTCTGCCAAAATGTGGCATGATAAAAAATTACCTACCTTATACGGGCAGTCAACGAAGAGATCCGGGACTGAAAAGATTGATGAATAACACACAATTCAACGCAGTCAGTTCAAGATGAATCAGTAAATTTGCGACAATAACATAATGGACTGTATGTCAGATTTGTTCTCATACTACGAGGGCGAGTTGAGAGATTTTATTGCCGAAGCCCGCCACGCTATCAAAAACCATGGTTCAGCCAAGGATGAACTTCGCGGCCAAATTCCCATAACCGACAAAGACTTAATGCTCATCCCCGAAATCGTATCGGATTACGCGTCTATCTCCACCGAGAAAAACCGCCGTGGGCAAGATGTCATCATATATACCAAGACAATGGAGGAAGGCATCACATTTTATGTTGAAAAAATCCGGCTTGGACGGCACGAACTGGCAGCCAGCACCATGTATAAAAAGAAAAAAGGATAACTCACCGACGCTAACAGAACGAACTGCGCAGATTTCGGATTCGCCTCCCTTTTTCGCAAATATAGTGATCTTGCCCGAAAAGGTGGATCCGCCGTGCGCACAGCAATGTTCCACGCGCCTCCGGATGTTCCACGGATGTCCGTCGGCGCCATATCCAAGACACCATGCCATTACGCCACAACAGCAACCGCGCCCTCCCTGCCAGGTATGAGCCATTTCCGGCATTTATGCTCCTACCTGGACAAGCCATCTGCCATTCAGGGCACTCTGAGACCTCCGCCTCTGCCAGGTGTGAGCCGTTTTTTGCGTTTCGGCTCACACCTGGCAGACCGGAGGTCCAAACGGCCGAATACACGATGCCGTCCCCAACTTCATCCTGAAAGAACACTTCATTGCGGCGGAAAGAACCTTTCCCCATTGAGGAAAAACTCAGTTTCTGATGTGTAGTCAATAAGAGGCGAAATGATATGCCACACAGCCCCCAGCAGAGCATTGTCCCGCAAAATCGGATCTCCGCCTTCCGAATCCACCCTGAAATACATTCCGTCAGGGATATGGTCTTCATTTTGAGAGTGCCTAAACTTCTCTTCTTCATAATAATGAACATATTTGACACCTTCCGAAAAAGCTTCCACAGTCAGTTTCTTGGCTCCAAGTTTCACAAGTGCACCGTATAGCGCTATTGTCCTCTCTTCAAGGTCCTCCAAGTCGGGAGATTTCCCGAACAGCCTCACTGTAACCACAGAGGCTGACACACCGAAATTTACACCAGTGATCCGGCGAAAAACGGAAGGTCGTCCCCCGGCAATAAACTCGCACACTGTCCCCGCGATATCCAATGCGGGTCTGAAATCCTTTGCTTCATCCATACCTACATGCTTTTTCCGGCAAATAAAGAGCAGTTCGCTGCCAATCTCCAGCGTTTTTTTCAAAAAGAACTTCCTATCTTCGCAAAAAACATAAATCACATGAAAACAGGACTTTTTAGCGCCATCTGCGCCCTTGCGATGATGACAGCATGCCACTCAGGCCCAGTCGTTCCACCTGCCACACAGTCCCGTGTCCTGGAAGAAGGCGGGACAGGCCCATACAAAGCGCTGATGCTGGAGGATCCGGGGCTGGAAGCACACACCATCTTCGTCCCGTCGGACCTGTCCCCTTTCGGCAAAAATAATCCCATGCCCGTCCTGGTGTGGGGCAACGGGGCCTGCAACAATTCCCCATGGGAGCACATGCTGTTCCTCAACGAGATTGCTTCCCACGGATTTCTTGTCATCGCCACAGGCTATATTCCGATGACTGAAGAGCATTATCAAGGCCCGATGTCCACCTCCGACCAGCAGATCGAGTCC
>CAKUYG010000253.1 GCA_934702165.1 uncultured Bacteroidales bacterium
GGAAAAACTCAGCGCCGTGCGCACCAAGGGCCCGGGTGCGCACGAAATCAGCTCCGTGCGCACGGCGATGTTCCACGCACGGCGATGTTCCACGCACGGCGATGTTCCACGGGCGGCGATTGTTCCACGCGTCGCGATGTTCCTCCCACGCCGCCCAATTGTTCCACGGACTGGCGGCTGCTGGCGCCCCGTCTGCCAGGTGGGAGCGGAAACGCCGGAAAAGTCTCACACCTGGACGGAACGCAGGCCACGGACGCAGTTGCAGGGCACACACCCCTGCCAGGTGGGAGCGGAAATGCCGAAATCGGCTCACACCTGGACGAGGAGGCGGCCACAGAGGGAGGCTGCGTGCCGCCGGCCGCTTCCTTCCGGTCACCTCCGACCAAGCAACGGGGACCATTCCCGGGCGTGAAAATGCTTTTCCGCCTTATCGTGTTCTCTCTATTGGCAAACGGCGCGGATGCTATTGCCGCTGCCTATCCGATTGGTAACAGATTCGATGGGTAAGTATAAGGGTATCTCATCACCGAAGCTGCAACAGTAAGGAGCTGAGTAGCTGTTGTCGATATGCACTCCTGTCTTGATGCGAATCTGGGAGGACATATAAGAGCCGGTGTGGCCCAATGCATAGTCGGGGATTTCATCTCCTTTGTAATAGTACCCAGCAAACGGGAAGAATATCGATTTGCCGTTCTTCTTTGAAGTGAACTGCATACCTGCGACTCCGTTGCGGACGGTTCTGATGCGATCGGTGTTGCGGCACAGTTCCTCCCACTCGCTCTGTGTAGGGATACGCCACTCCGAGCCCCACGCCACAGAGGCCGCATCATCCTTCGGGTCAAGTATGGTTTTCTTGTCTCTCTTGTTATATTTGGTAAACTCCTTGCCGTTCCAATACGCATACGAATCAGTCTCTTTAAAACTCGTTCTCGGAGAAGTCTCTCCCCAGGCGTAGTATCCCCCGTATTCTTCCGGTTTCGTCGCACCAAGATTCCACCCTGCCCACTTTACACTGAGCCCCAAATCAACAATCTGCTCTGCCTTTTCCGCAACTGTATTGAGATCGATGCAATCCCCATAGTATCTGACAGACTCAATGGACACATAAGGCCGGACCTTGTATGATGTGGCTTCGCGCAAGCCTGTGAGTTCAAGCTTGATAGTGCCGTCCGCACCTGGTGTACATTCCTGTTTGCCCTCATTGAGCACATCGACTCGCTCTCCTGTGCCGTAGCAGAATCCTGCATAGTCGATCTTGCCGCCTGATGTGGTGACCTTTGACGCGACCACAGCTGATGTCTCTCTGATGTCCGAAACTGACGTGTCGCTGAAACGTACTTCATAACCGTCCCTTGGACGCTCTCCGTAGACGGCGCGGACACTGAGCCCGTAGACTCTTCCGGCAGTCGTCTCAAGTACGAACCCGCCTTCTATGCTGCCGACCCCAGTGTTCAATGCAATGGCTTGGTCGTTGGCGGACAATGAAAGAGAAGATGTCCAATAGTAGACGTTCTTACCCTGGTATCCTTGGACTCCTCCGGCTTTCGGCAGGAAAATGGCATTCTTGTTAGGGCCGATGAAAAGATATCCGCTTACTCCGTTGAGTTCATAATCACGTATCTCACATTTGTTTTTGAGTTCCTGCATTTCCTCGGTGGTCGGCATCCTCCATTTGTCGCCCCACTTTACAGCGGCGGCATCGTCTTCTGGATCAAGGATGGTATTCTGGTCTTCGATACCGTTCTCCGGGTTCGTGCAGTACTTGGTGATGTGGATTTTTCCGGGCTCGGCCCATCCGAACCTGTAGTGATCCCACATGTTGTATTTGTAGGTGGATTCGTCGCGCACTTCCACCTCTCCCCAGGCATAGTAGTCGCCATACTCTTCCGGTTTGGAGGCCCCGATGTTCCATCCGGCCCATTTTACGCTGAGCCCGAGGTCGGCCACCTGTTCCGATATGAGGGTGAAATCAGATTTTCCGGGTTCCGGTTGCTCCGGCTCTGGCTTTTCCGGCTCCGGCT
>CAKUYG010000254.1 GCA_934702165.1 uncultured Bacteroidales bacterium
TGCCGGCGCCCCATCTGCCAGGTAGGAGCGGAAACCGGGAAATCGGCTCACACCTGGACAAGAAGCCGGCCACAGACGCAGTTGCAGGGCACACTCCCCTGCCAGGTAGGAGCGGAAACGACAAAATCGGCTCACACCTGGACAAGAAGCCGGCCACGGTATGGTCCGCGCACCCTCAGGTCAGACTAAGACCGCACCGTCACACCCCAACATACCGGTCAGCAAGGATTCCTGTCGTTCGCTTTCCCGCAGAAAGAACATTCTATTTGCCCAAGCCTTTGCGCCACCTTTTCAACAGCGGGAAGTATTGCCTCATCCATTCGGCATATTCTTCCTTGGTGAGCGGCTGCGGCAGATGCCGGTTGACTTCGTCAATGTATCGCAGGCAGAACTTCATCATCTCTTCCATTGTGCAGTCCTGCTTGAATCTGCCGTCTTTGTAGCAGTACCGGCAATAGTCAAAATTTATACTGCCGTCCGCTTCAGTCCCACAATCTTTCCGTCTTGTCAAAGGCATTCCGCAACTTTGGCAGAACTGGGGCAGCTGCTCGGGATTGAAATCTTTCTCCTTATGCGGGAACCCTGCTTCGTAGGCCTCGAACTCCTCGGGATATTCATCAGCCACGTAATACCCGGCCGGGGTTTGATACGTACCATCCACACCGTCCAGATATCCGGGAATCAGTTCCTTGGCAAGGAAGTACGGCACCTCCGCATCTTCCGGTTCACCATGATAATGTATGCCAAGACTGCTTGCCGTGACGAAACCAGCATTGCCGTAGAAGCCGATCTTTCCTTCCATGCACAGTACCCCGACTCCCCTCTTCCTTGCTTCCTCTATGGAGAAGGTCAGGAGTTTGAGCCCGTAACCCTTCCTCTTATATTCGGGAAGTATGCTTATGGGGCCGAATGTCCAGGCCGGAAGGACACTTCCGTCTTTGCAGCTGATTTCAGCCTTTGAGTACATCACCTGGCCGATCAGACGGCCGTCTTCTTCCATGACGAAGTCCAGCTCCGGGATGAAGTCCGGATTGCTCCTGTATTTGTGCAGGACGAAATGCTCCGTGCACCCAGGGCGGTAGACGTTCCAGAATGCCTCGCGCGTAAGATTCTCCACCTCACGCCAATCCTCAATTTGCTCGAGTCTTATTTTCATATTGATTCAAGAATATAATTGCATTGATTATCTGGCAAACGGCGAATAGACCGTATGCTATTGAAAGTCCGGCGAATCCCCAGACATAGAACTCCACACAGATCCATGCCAGCAGAATGCTCCCGCACACAAGGCCGCTAACCGCGCCATAGCGGCTCCTGCGATGAATCAATACAGCTGACACGAAGTTCGGCACACCATTGACCATGAGCAGCACGATTGCCGAACAGATGAAGTTGGAAAAGAGTGGAGCGGCAAACGGAAACGCTTCCCGGAGCAGCGGGAGCAGCGCGTCCATCGAAAAAGTCTTGCCGCTCGGGTCATAGAGCATCATGGCAGCTCCAACCAGCGCGCCGATGCCGATGAAATATGCCCAGAAAAGTTGCAGGGCCCTAAAAATTCTCAGTTTCATTTTTTCGCATTGTTTTGAGGATGCAAAGTTACTTCCGAGACCTATATGCGTATCCATCTGGACATGGACAAAACAAATAGCCAACTCTCTGACCATTAAGCAAATACAATTTACGGTATGGACAAGCGCTCCCTGCTCTACCTTTTCTGAGACTCTAACGGTGCCTGTCAGCACCAAGGTCAGCCATGCAGGTCGCCTTTATGACCTCGGCAACCTCGTCCCTGTTGTCTATGTTGACCTGATACATCGCCTTGGCGCCCGCATACGGGATTGCTTCGGGCATTCCGAAGCTCTCATTGGTCCTGGTCTTCTTCACAAGAACACGGTCATCATAGATTCCTCCGAAATATTTCCCTTGCCAATAAAGCAAGAACTCCCCCATCATCGGTTTAGTCCTTATCCCGTCAAGCAGTCCCATCTGTTCAACTGCAAAATCCCT
>CAKUYG010000255.1 GCA_934702165.1 uncultured Bacteroidales bacterium
CGGCTGGAAGTCGGGTACGTCTGCACGATATTCGATGGCGCCAAGGTTCCCGGAGCCACAGGGCGGGCCAGGATAATGTTCAACCAGGACCGTCATTTCTTGGGACGTTTCCAGATTCTTAAGGAAGGGGAGTTCGGTCTGAAGTGGCTGCCCTCCGTCGTGCTTGGTGTCAGTGACCCTACCACAGCCTCTTCCACCAACGGATATGTGGATGCCGATGTGGAAGGGGACGGCAACGGTTACTTCAACCGCAACTATATCGCTGCGACAAAGCATTTCAAAACCCCGTGTGGAGAGGTCGGGGCCCATCTGGCATACCAGTACAACAGGCGACGGGACTATCCTCTCAACGGGCCTGCCGCCGCAGTGACGTTCACCCCGGTATGGCTGTGTGACAGAGCGATTCTTGATGAAGTACGCATCATAGCTGAATATGATGCACGGACGTTCAATGTAGGGCTTCTGGCATCAATCTGGGAAAACCGTTTTGAGGCCATGTTCGAACTCCAGTCCTGCCGTCGGGTCAACTTCGGGATAAGATATAAATTGAGACTTAAATAATTGATTGTATGAAAAAAATACTGTTCGCCCTGGCGGCTCTCTCCGCCACGTCCCTGCCTTCATTTTCTCAGCAGGCGTTCAACAGCCTTTCATTCGGCATAGAAGCCGGTACTGCTGGTGTCGGGATACAGCTGGCCATGCCTTTGGTCACTGATCACCTTGTGTTCACAGCCGGGTTCAACGCCCCGGCGCTCAACTTCAGTACCGGATTCGACATAGACCTTGACATGGTGAACGACAACATCGTAGAGGTCAACAACAACCTCCGTGCGGCCGGTCTCCCTGACAGGGTAAACACCCGTTTCGATGACGCCAACATAGGCGTGAGCTCCACCCTCAACCTCAGCACTCTAAAGGCTGCGCTGGAGTATTATCCGTTCAGGAAATCCTCCTTCCATATCACGGCCGGGGTGATGTACGGGATGAATGATGATTTTCTGTCAGTGACAGGGACTACCGACAAGGCTTTCTGGAGCAGTTTCAAGAGTCTCCAGTCCGAGGTGGAGGCTTTCAATGTGAAGTATGCGGACGAACCCGGCTATGAGCCTGCGGAAATAAGGCCCATACGTGGCAGCGCCCTTGGCCGCACTTTTGAGGTGAGGGAGAAAGACGGCGCCGGCAGTGTGGAAATGAACCTGACCTTGCCGCGTCTTCGGCCTTATGCCGCCATCGGCTTCGGGAGGAGCATGCCGAAAGGGCATTTCGCTTTCCAGACAGACCTCGGAGTGTGCTTCGCCCGGGCTGAGCTGAATTCCCCGAACGAAGTGGCGTACGACCCTTCTGCGGAGGATCTGCTTGAAGACGTGCCAGGAGCGACCCTTGATTGGCTGCGCTTCTGGCCCGTACTCTCAATGCGCTTGATTTATAAGATATTCTGATGTTTTTCAATCTTGCCATCGCCGCAGTCTTGACGGCTTTGATATCGCCCTGTTCTGCAATGGGGGCGCATTTCTGTACGCGTGAGGGGGCAGTGCTTTCTTATGAGAGGCTATATGCGGATTCCGGCAAGTTGAAGTGGCGTCACGAACTTACAATTTTGAAATCAGTCAAAGAAAAGGACGGCACTCTCGCTCTTGAATGCTCTTCGCTGTTTACGGACAACCGCGGGAAGACGCTCAATGGCGGTTCTGTACTTTACACTACGCAGGTGCTCCCCGACGGGGATGTGGTTGCCGACCCTGCTGAAGCTATGGCCTCAGTGCTCCGCAACCGCCTGCCGGATCGTAGCGTCTCCAGCGTGCCGGCGCGCTCGGCCCTTCCTGCAACGCTATCTGCCGGGACGGTCCTGCCTGATCTGGAGTTCAGCGTATCTGCAATGGGGCTCACATGGCGGGTACGGGTCACTGACCGCAAGGTGCTGCGTGTGGAACGTCTGGAGACCCCGGCGGGGATGTTCGACTGTCCTGTGGTCTCTGAGCACAAGGTCGAGAAGGGGCC
>CAKUYG010000256.1 GCA_934702165.1 uncultured Bacteroidales bacterium
CTTGTGTATCTGGTCAACTTCGAGGGTGGTGAAGGCTACGCGATACTCGCAGCGGACGACAGGATCAAGGAAGATGTCCTGATCGTCACGGAGAAGGGTTCCCTCTCGGAGGGGGAACTGATAGACGCCGCCAGAGGTGACATGGGAAGAAAGGATTATTCCGAATATCCTAAGACAGGTCCGGGCGTCTTTGTCGGAGAAGACGGAGAGGAATACATAAACCCCAACACCTTCCAAATCTATGACGAAAAGGAGGGGGATCACAATGTCGGAGATCTCAATATCGATGGCGATCCGGAGGGCAGCAATTTCGAACAAATAAAGCTTGTCCTCGCCACGCGCGCGGTGGAGTACTCAGTCGGACAGATAAAAGGGCCGCGGGATGATGACAGCTTGCCGCTCATCGGGGGCAGTCTGGATCCGAATACCGTTGTGGAAACGGAACGCAAAAATTTTTTTTGATGACCTAGTTGTGGACACCCTACTTGACTCTCTTACATTCTGGCATCAACGCGAACCATTCAATCAATACTCACCAATGGTAAGAGAAAAGTTGTTCTCATCTAAAAAGAAAAAAGGATATGCCGGCTGTGTCCCATTGGCCATAGCGAAAATAATCGCATATCACCGTTTCCCTGAAGAAGTTACACAAGACGGCATAACCATCAATTGGAATGATTTGTCTGACACAACAGGGACAGGCGAGCATGCCGCCTTGCTCATCAGGAAGGTAGGCAAGTTAAGCAAGGCGATCTGTACATCCGGCTTTACCGGCACCTTCCCAAGCCGGGCTGCCCGCAGCCTTAGGAAAGACTTCTCTTATACAGGCGTTGAATACGGCAACTATGACACTTACAAAGTAAGAAAGACTCTCGACAACGGCTGCCCTCTGTTCGTGTGCTCCGTCCCGAGAAAAGGATTCCTGAACTATGACTTGGAATCTGCCCACGGCTGGAACATCGACGGGTACAAGGTTTGTGGATATGATCAAATCAAGAGATATTATCAGGACGATAAACTAGTTTGCACCACCTCTGAAAAGATCTCCAACACCTACGTGCACTGCGACTTCGGATGGAAAGATGGATTAAACAACGGGTATTTCACATCCGGAGTCTTTGACCTAAGTGCAGGCCAGGATTGGGATGGCAATCGTGATTCAACTATAACTACCAATTACAACTGGTACTTAAAAACGATAACTTATGACGCACCGGTCAAAGAATAGCACAAGAGTTTGTACTATCATATCGTCCGTGTTGATGCTTTGCAGTTGCACATGGGGCGAGGACTACTGGACAGATTCATATATTCAGCAGTATCATGAAATCAATGGCTTTCATTTCTGGCAGACCGGAAAGTCGCGATTCCATTTTATAGGTTCCGGCCGTTCCGCTTCGATCAAAAGCACAGGAGAGGACAAGGTCTGGTTTGACTGGATATGTTATGAGAACGGAGACTTTACCTATGGACGGAACGTAAGTCTTGCTTATGGGATGCCATATATCTGCGCATATACGCCGGATATTGTATCCATAGACGTGTACTGCGAGGACGACTTCGACTCTGCTCACCCTGCCGGAAGTTCGCTTAACGACTGCATAACATTCGAATTTAACAGCGCCAAGGACTTTATAGAAAGCGGGTATCCAAATGCAGATGCAGGATATATGATGCCGACACAAAAGAAGCTGCTGTCCGAACTCGCGCCGGAGGACCTGAAAATCCTCCTTGATGATTTCTGCTATCTGGATTTCAAAGTCAAGCCCGAAAAGCTTGTCATACACACGATGAAGATCATCATGAAGATGTCTGACGGCAAGGAATATACAGACACTTTCAAGTACAGTTTCTCCGCCGGACATCTTTCTGAATCCAAATGATGACTGATAGTTCGAGACCTTCTTGAGGGAGGGACATTCACTTCGGTACGGCAGACCCCGCCTTTCCCGTACCAACGTTGCTT
>CAKUYG010000257.1 GCA_934702165.1 uncultured Bacteroidales bacterium
GCCGAGGCCGGATGTTCCGGGGTATGCGGACAAGCTGCAGGGTGCGGACCGGGATGTGTTGAAGTTGCGTCCGGGGATAACCGGGCCGGCGACGCTGAAGTACCGGCTTGAGGATGAGATGATCTCGGCTTATGTGGCGCAGAGGCAGGCGGCGGGGGACACGAGGCCGATGCAGGCGATTGCCACTGAGTACAATGACACCGTCATATACCCTGACAAGGTCCGGCTGAACTGCTGGTACTACCGGCATTATTCGTTCTGGAAGGACATCGAGATGATCTTCGCGACGGTGCTCGGCTTCAAGGTGCGCTTCGCCGGGGAGGAGGTGTGAGGGGTGTGGTACTTAAAACGGCAGTTTTTTGTACATTTGCAGTATGAAGATAAGGAGATTTGAAATAGAAAGATTGTATGACAGGTATTCGATTGTTGCACAGCTGAATCCCGATGTGAACATACTTGTCGGGAATAACGGATCATTCAAATCGACAGTCCTTGAGATATTGCATTCTATGCTGCGGAGTGAAAAAATGCAAGGCATATACAAAATGGCATCTGCCAGTGCCGATTTTATCGGCCCGAAAGCGTATGTCGCATACAGAACAGCGGAGGGCACGATTGAGGAACTTGAGAAAAGATCCGTAGAGAACAATCAGGTAGCGGAGATTCTTCAGCAGGTACGTGCGCAGACTCGCGAACATCTGCCGGAGGATGTCGTAATCCGTGTTGGCCAGTTCGGATATTCCTTGAACGGGGCTGGTTGCTCACAGTCTGATTTTGAGTCAGTTTGTCATACGGATCTTATCTCCACATTTGACAACAAAGGCGAAACTGATGGAAAACAATCGCTTTTGGATATCAAACTGGAAAAACTGCAGAGCGACTATTCCTACTATCTGTCAGATCTTACTAAACAGATGACAGATATAATAAGTAGGGAGGGCAGCATTTCAAAAGGAGAAATGGACAGGATTAACAGCAAAAAGAACTTGATGTTACGCTTTGTCAATGAGTCGTTCTCGAAAACAGGCAAAGAACTTGTCCCCGACCAAAGCAGACTGACATTCCGGTTCAAGGACGGAAGGACAATCCATTGTGAGTCATTGTCGGCAGGAGAGAAGCAGCTGATGATTATTTTGCTTTCCGTATTGCTGGAGAGGGATGAAAAGTATATCGTGTTTTTGGATGAGCCTGAGATTTCGCTCCATATAGATTGGCAGTATCAATTGATAGAGATGTTGACAAGTCTAAACCCAAATGCACAATTCGTGTTGACTACACATTCTCCAGGGATTTTTGCTGACGGTTGGGGTGATCGCATAATATACATGGAAGATATAGTGCAGGAGGTCGTTGGATGAGAGACGTTTACGAGAGTCAAGCCAAATACTTTGCCAGTATTCCTCTTTTGAAGAAAGGTTGCATTGCCAGTGTGCATGTTGAAGATAAGGCAGACTCACCGTTCTGGCTTCAGATGCTGCAATATGTGCGGAGTGGGGAATACTATATTGTCTCGCAGAGCCGAAGCGGGAAAGGAAACAATACTTCGGGATGCGAGCAATGCCTGAAGTACCGCCGGTATCTTTCAAAAAAGTTTTTCATAGCAATTGACAGTGACTTGCGCAATGTCGCCGGGGAGGAAGGGCTTGCAGCGGATAATTTTGTTGCCCAGACATATACGTATTCTTGGGAGAATCATTGTTGTGAAGCCAAGGGGTTGCAGTCTCGTTTTGAACAAGCTATGGAAAGAGAGGGGAAAAGAGGCAGTTTTGACTTCTCTGGATTTTTGGCGGGCTTGTCGGAGTTGATGTTTGTCCCCTTTATGTATGTCTGCTGCCAGAAGGTGTTTGGACTCGAAACTGCTCCAGTGTCGATGGCGGATATCTTCGGTTGTATGCCATCTCAGGTAAGGTCTGAGTGGCTTGATGATAATGGCAAGGCATTGCTGAAAGAAGTCAAATCCAGACTC
>CAKUYG010000258.1 GCA_934702165.1 uncultured Bacteroidales bacterium
CACCAGCTCCCCGGAAAGGTCCGCGTCCACCATCCACTTCTCTCCCATCTTAGACCAGCTGCCCTTTACGGATCCCACCTGTTGAGTATAATTGAGGTAATTGCGACTCTCGTAACTGCGGTTGACATATTTCCCAGTCAAATACCAGGTGCTCCCGCCGCGAAACATATCACCGTAGTCAGCCGACACCGTGTGCTCAAGCATTGATGTATTGTTGCCATAAGTGCTTCTGTCTGAGCCGTTCAACAGCTGATCATAGACACTCGACATCTCACTTCCGTCAAACGCATACTGGAATGTAAGCAAACGTGACGGGTGATCCGCATAGGAGCGCTGCCAGCCGGCAGACGCCTTGTACTTGCCGGAACGGATATCGCTGCTCCCCTCGCTGGAAGACTCTGACACTATCGCACCGGACTTGTCCCAAAAAGTGCTCCCGGCCTTGAGAGCATTATGCGTATCGTCCACGTCCGCTGAAGCCTCCACGAACAGGCGGCTCTCTGGAGTAAAGTCATAGCTGGAGCGCAGGTTCGCCACATGATGATTGTCACGTGTAGGGTCTGTCCTGTCGAATATTTCAGACCGGCTGTATTCTTCTGACTTAAGATAGTCCACATTTTGACGCGTCTCGCTGCCGTAGAGGTCTGACCAAGTATAGTTATAGGACACGTTGTAGGTCAAGCCACCGTTCTTCGAAGTCAGGCCCGCATAGCCACCTGCATGGGCATCATCACCGGCCTCCGCTCTCAACTGGCCAGCAATAAGATCGCCAAGAGCATCTTTCGTGTCAAGGTTGATCACTGCGGTTTTGCCGGCGTGACGCCCTGAAGTCTGCGTCACCAGCTGGATGGACTTGAGTTTACCTCCAGTGAGGAGCTTAGTCATATATGCCTGATTATCACCACTCAGCAACGTACTTTTCTTACCGTTCACAGTGAATTCCACATCTTTGCCCAACACCTGGATCGCCTGTGTCTGAGGATCCACTTTCACAAAAGGGATACGTTGCAAAAGTTCGCGCGCAGTCAACTTTTCCGCTTCCGGGTCGGACGCCACATCATAAGCAAAACCGTTCACTTTTGTCTGCACATACTTGCGCTCGGCGCTCACTTTCGCTGCATCCAGCGTCTCCTGCGGCTCCAATACAATCGTACCTACATTCTGCTCCGCCTCTCCTGTCACGCTCAGTGTGCGTGTCACCGTACTGAACTGAAAAGCAGATGCCGACAGGCGGTATTCTCCGGCGGTCTCCGCCTCTATAGAGAAAGCGCCGTCGGAATCCGTCTCAGCCGAACTCACGACAGCGCCACCCGCGTCCTGAAGCACCAGCAATGCCCCCGGCAGCGTTACACCGCCGCTGTCCGTCACTACCCCTTTCAAGACTATCCCGGCGTAGGAAGGAAGATAAAAAGCAAACATGCATAAACATGCATAAAACCACTTTCCCATGAGATAAAAATTGGAAGTTAATAATTTTTGTGGGCCACTCGAATGCCCATGACAAATATAGCGTTTAATCGAGAAAAACAATATTATTCGGAATAATTTTACGATTCTATGATTTTCAATTTAACATGCTATTACTCAACAATATATACTTATTACTATTTTATAGTGTTATCAAAACAACCTCGTTAATACAAAACTGAAAGAAAAATCGAACATTCTCCTTTCAATCTGAAAGCCAACGATAAAAGCACTTATTCCGAAGCCGAGACGCTTTCAATATTATCGTATCCGATGGTATATGCTTACAAATTGAAAGCGATATTGCATACCATCTTTCCAAGTCACAGTCGCCGAGGCTGTGCAGGTGGGAGCGGAAATGCAGAAAACGGCTCCTACCTGAACGGGAGAAGGGCCGCAGAGTGGACTGTGGGGCAGGCAGGCTGTGCAGGTAGGAGCGGAAATGCAGAAAACGGCTCCTACCTGAACGGGAG
>CAKUYG010000259.1 GCA_934702165.1 uncultured Bacteroidales bacterium
GACTCTGGTGGAGATGGCGATGGAAATCTGTAATGCGACATCTTCTATTATTGAGGGGGAAGAGGTCGGTTGGTAATGATTACTTAACGAGTACTTATGAAGAATAAAGTTTCTGCTCTGGCATTTCTGGCCGTATTGGCAGCCGTGCCGCTTTCATGTGAAAAAACCATCGAGGGGGGTGAAAATCCTGCTGCTGAAGAGTTCTATGCGATGATGTCGGATTCCGAACCCGATACGAGGACGGAAACCAAGAACAGGAAACATGTATTGTGGTGCGAGGGAGACAAGGTCTCGATATTCAGAGGGGGAAACATCAACGATGAATATGTCGTCAAGGAGGGCTTCGGCGGAAAGACGACCACGAAGCTTGTAAAAGTTGAGGACGGCGGTTTCAATGCCGGAAGTGAAACCGTTTTCGATGCCAACATCGCATGGTATCCGTATGGAAATGTAGCATATAGCCACAATGTGAAAGATGAAATCTCTTCGGAGCCTGTCCATGTATTGGAGGTTCCCGTCCCTGAAGTTCAGAAATATTCAGCCGGCACTTTCGGCTCCGGGGCGTTCCCGATGGTGGCTGTGTCTTCAAACAAGGCGGACAACAACCTTGTGTTCAAGAATCTGTTCGGAATCATCAACATCAAGCTGAAAAGTCCGAACTGGTACTACTCTGTCAAGGACATCATCCTGAAGGGCAACAACAGCGAGTTCCTGAGCGGAGATGCTCTTGTGAAATGCTCGTATTCCGGCATCCCGGCGGTGGAATTTGTGGAAGGCAGTTCACGAGACTATGTCAAACTTGACTGCGGAGACGGGGTTGAACTTATTCCAGGGGCGGAAGAGAAAGAGTTCTGGATAGCCCTGCCTTATGGCAAATATGAAAAGGGCTTGACTGTCACAGTGAACTTCAAAAACGGGGAGACGTGGGTGAAAAGCACGCCTGCTATGGAGATAAAAAGGTCTGTGATGACACCGATGTCTACAATTGAGATGGATACGGAGAAGGGAGAGTTGTATATCCCGGACAACAGTTTCAAAAATACACTGCTTGCGCTGGAAATCGACGGGGTGAAAGTGGATATGGACGGAGATGGCTTCCTTACAGCGAAGGACGCGAAGGCTTGGAATGAGTATTACAAGGACAAGGATGTGGAATTCAATGTCGGCTTCAAATTTATAAAGTCTCTCAAGGGAATTGAGTATTTCACATCGCTCACAAGTTTGAATTGTATGGGCGATGAAATCACGTCGTTGGATTTGAGCCATAACACCGCGCTTAAGAGCTTGCAAATTCGCGGAAATTACGAGTTGGTTCTTGATTTTAGCAAAATTCCTGAATCCCTTACATGGCTGGATTGTTCAGCAACCTCTACAAAGGAATTGGATCTCAGCAAGCACACGGCTCTTGAGTATCTGAACTGTGAGTCTAATAAGGTGGAGCGACTGGATGTCAGCAATAATACCGCTCTGAAAACCCTGATTTGTTGCGAAAATGAGCTGACGGAGCTGGATGTCAGCAAAAATATCTCATTGGACTATCTGAACTGCGCGACCAATAAATTGACTGGTTTGGACATAAGCCAAAATCCGGCTTTGACGTACCTGAACTGTTATTATTACAAAGTCAGCAGCATCAAATTCGTTGACAGCCCAGTTATTGAGGAATTGCGGTGCCAGTATAATCAGCTTACTGGATTGGATCTGAGCAAGTTTGCTTCGTTGAGTTTACTGGACTGCGGCTATAATCAGATGACTACATTGGATGTCAGCAAGACCGCCATCGGAAGCGGGAAAGAGTCGATGCCACTCTCGTGCCGGATGGAAACACTCAAGACGCTGTACCTGAAGACAGGATGGGAGATCAAATATATTACTGTGGACAGGTTTAAAAGCTTCATTCACGAGAACACTGTCATAGAG
>CAKUYG010000260.1 GCA_934702165.1 uncultured Bacteroidales bacterium
TCTTTTCGATGTTTTCGCTGATCTTGATCTTGGGCGTGATCACGCCCTGGCTGTCCTCCACCGCGGCCAGCTTGTAGACGCCGCCCTCCAGACTGCCCGCCGCCGTGGCGGGCTTACCCGTCTCCAGCGTCTCCGCCTCGACGGTCATTCCGACGATGGCGTCCCGGGCCGCCTCTGCGGCCTCCTTGGCCGCGGTGACGCCCTCTGCTGCCAGCTCCGCGCCCGCCCGGGCCGACTCCGCCCGGGAAGCGTCAGACGCCGCCTTACTGGCCGACTCCGCCGCCCCGCCGATGGAGTCCAGCACCTGCTCCGCCGCGTCCTGCGCGGCGTCCCGCGCGGCGTACAGGTCCTGCTCCAGCTGCTCAAATTCGGTGGGCAGGCCGCTGTGGAACACCGGCACGGCGCGGACGCTGTCCTTTATATATAGTGTGGTCACGGTACTCAGCCGGACCTTGTTCCCCTGCGTCGCCCGGATCTGCATCGCCACAGTGCCGGGTGCGCACAGCGTGGACCACCGCAGCACCGTGCTCAGCTTTCCGTCCGCATACTCGGGCAGCAGGATGTCCTTCCGCCCGTTGGAGTAGGCCAGCTCAATGCGGTACACCCAATCCGGGCCCGCGTCCACCTGGACCGTGAGCGTATAAATCAGGCTCTCTCCCTCAAACCCGATCTCCTGATCTGCGGCCGGGGCGGAGAGCACCCAGTTCTTCATTGTGATCATGCTCTGCACCTCCTCATGCGTCCCGGTCCGTCTCCGCGGTTTTCCCCGGCCGGTCCGGCCACTTGTTGTTCTGGCTCAGATTCTCAAACAGGCTCTTGGCACAGTACGCCAGCACCACGCCGAGGATCTCCTTCAGCGCCACCTGGGACAGGCTCTGGGCGATCTCGGACCGGCCCAGGTAGGCCAGCAGATAGCTGCACCACACCCAGGCGATCCCGTTTACCAGGCACAGCCAGACGATGCGCTTCGTCGTCGTCTTTTTCACTGGTGCTCCTCCAGTCTGGTGATCCGCTTCTCGTGATCGTCGAGCTGCTGGTCCTGCGCATCGTTCTTTTTCCAGAGCCGGTCGTGACTCTTGGCATTGCGGTCACTGATGTCGGCCAGGCTTTCGGTCATCTGGTCCAGCCGGGATGTCAGCTTCACGATGGAGGAGTTCAGGTTCAGCAGCGGCTTGATGATCGTGGCACCCAGCCCTACCAATACGACAATGACGCCTACGACGCCCCATTCACTCATGTCATTCCCTCCTCACCCGACCAGCACCAGCCGCCCGGCGTACCCGGTGCCGTCGGTCCCGCTGTACGTGAGCGTGACGTCCCCGGTCTGGCTGACGGATATGGCCGTGTCGCTTACCTTCTGGCTGTCCGCCCAGATCTGCGCGACCAGTCCCGCCGCGCCCAGGCCGTGGGTCCCCGCCGCGCAGACCAGCGTTAAGCTGTCGCCCCAGTTCTCGGCGCTGAAGTCCAGCACAAACTTCCGGACCGCCTTGGCCGCGGCCAGCTCTGCCGCCGCCCTCGCCGACTCCGCCCGGGACGCATCGGATGCCGCTTTTCCCGCCGCCGTCTCCGCCGAGGCCTTCGCCTCGCGGGCGGCCTTTTCGCTCGCGCTGGCCGACTCCCGGGCCGCGTACAGGTCGCTCTCCAGCTGCTCAAATTCAGTGGGCATCCCGGCGTTGAACGTCTCTGTCGCGCTGATCGCCTCCCGGATGTACATGACCGCGATGGTGCTCAGCTTGACCTTGTAGCCCCTCGTACCCCGGACCTGTACGGTCACCGTCCCAGGGACGCACAGCTCCGTCCACCGGAGCTCTGCCGTCAGGGTGCCGTCCTTATATGCCGGGAGCAGAATGTCCACCTTGCCGTTGGCGTAGGCAAGCTCAATGCGGTACACCCATTCCGGGCCTGTGTCCGTCTGGATGG
>CAKUYG010000261.1 GCA_934702165.1 uncultured Bacteroidales bacterium
GATTCGAACTCGTGGTACGGAATAACCCGTACGTCAGTTTAGCAAACTGGTGGTTTCAGCCACTCACCCACCTCTCCCCGGTGTCCAGCCCCTGACTATGGGCTGGACGACAAAGTTACAACAAAAACTTTGTTTTGCAAATATCTTTTACTTCTTGCCTGTCAGCAGGGAGTAGATCTTGTTGCTGACATCGCTGTTCTCCTGCGTGCCTGCAAAGTCACGGGAGTGAGGCCCGTAGGCGAAAAGCGGGACCATGATCGGTGTGTGCCCGTTGGAGGCGAAAACACCCTGTATGAACCCTTCTTCAGGGACTCCTCTGGAGAGGGTCACTCCGCCGGTCTCATGGTCGGCACTGATGAGCACCAGCGTGTGTCCGTCTTTCTCCGCGAAGCGGATGGCCGCCTCGATGGCTTTGTCGAAGTCAAGGGCTTCATCGACCATCCCCTGATAATTGTTTTTGTGCTCTTCCTTGTCGATGCGTGCGCCCTCAACCATGAGGAAGAAGCCTTTCTTGGATCTCGCTGAAAGGAAATCAATAGCCATCTGCGTGGTGGCCGGCAGATAGTCGTCACGCTCCGGCAGGGTCACGCTCGGCGGAAAGTAGGCGAGTTTGTCGCTTTCGCTGATGAGTTTCTCTTGTCCTTCCGGGGAATAGATGACGTCAAAATGCTCTTTTATCTCTTCCTGTGTCTTCAGTGGAAGCCCTTCGAAAACTTTGCTGGAGCCTGCGGAAGCGAAGGCGAGATGGCTTGCCGGGAGGTCCGCCCAGATGGCTTCCGCTGCTCTGCGGTTGGTCTGATGGGCAAAGAATGATGCCGGGGTGGCCCCGTCGAGATTGTCGGTGGAGAGTACGCCGCAGGCGAATCCGAGCGGTTCAAGTTTCTCCGGGAGATTCTGGAGAGGCTTGCGCTCAGTGTCCATGCCGACATAGCCGTTGTTGGTCTTGACTCCTGTGGCGTAGGCTGTTCCGGATGCGGCGGAGTCGGTGGTGAAGTTGTTTGCGGACTGTGTGCGGACGTAGCCGAAGGTCTTGAGGTTGGTCATCGTAAGATGGCCCCCGTTGGCATACATGGCCGCGTTGACAGCTCCGACTCCCATGCCGTCCCCGATGAGAAGGATGACATTGCGTACTTTGGCGTCTTTTCCATCGTTTTTGAATGACGGAGTGTAGCTGCTTTGCTGCTTGGCATGGGCCTCTCCGGCCGTTGCCTTTACCTCTTTCCCCGGAGTCTGTGCAAACACTGTGGCTACCAGAGAAAGTGCGAGAAGAGATGTGATGATCTTTTTCATTTAACGCTGGTTTTACTCTCCCTTGAACAGGGGGAAGTTGTGATTCGGAATATGTGATTCTGTCATTATGGCTTTGAGTTCCTCGACTTTCTCTGGCTCTTGGGCGGCGAGGTCGGTGGTCTCGCCTGGGTCGGAGTCCAGATTATAGAGCTCGTAGTGGTCGCCAGGCTTCTCTATGTCCAGACGGATGAGTTTCCATGGGCCCTTGCGTGCCGCCTGGCTGCTCCTTTCCGCGAACTCGAAGTAGAGGTTGTCATGCTCCTGCTGGCCCTTGCGGCCTTCCAGAAGAGGAAGCAGGCTGATTCCGTCCATCGTTTCCTGTGTCTGTGCGCCGATGATGTTTCTGAAGGTCGGCATCATGTCCCAGAACGAGCACATGAAATCTGTCTGCTCTCCTTCCTTGATATGTCCCGGCCACTGGACTATCATAGGCACGCGGATGCCACCTTCGTAGAGGTCGCGCTTGTAGCCTCTCCATGGTCCGTTGCTGTTGAAGAAATCCGGATCGGCCCCGCCTTCGAGGTGCGGGCCGTTGTCGCTGGAGAAGATGATGATGGTGTTGTCATAGACTCCAAGCTCCTTGAGTTTGGCGACGAGTTGCCCGACGTACATGTCAAGCCTTGTCA
>CAKUYG010000262.1 GCA_934702165.1 uncultured Bacteroidales bacterium
TTTCGGCACTTGCGCTGCCGCAGGTCATGCATGGCCAGATGAGCGCCGGAAATGAACCACAACGTCCGTCGGCCGACGCGTGGAACTTCATACAATACGGGGAGGTGAATCCGTCGCTTTACACAGGAACGCTTAGGCTGTCAATACCTTTCTATACCTACAAGGATCCTGACTTCGAACTTCCGATAAGTTTCGATTACACCACCAACGGCCACATCCCCAACATAGTGCCAGGAATCCTCGGGCCGGACTGGGTTCTGAATCTCGGAGGTGTCATCACTCGTGAAGTTCGCGGTATCCCGGACGACAAAAGCCATAACATAAGCACCGGGGTGGGTTCAACAGTATCCGCAAATGGCTATCTGAGCATCCATAAGTCGGAGATAGACATCAGTCAGGCAACTCTGTATACAGCCAACGATGGGAGGATTGGCGATGAGATCTGCTATTGGGCCTTCCCTTCCAGTGACACCTCATCCTGGGTACAGGCATACGATGCTGAACCGGACCTGTACCACTTCAACTTTCTTGGCTACAACGGGTCCTTCCTTCTCAATCCTGGAGGAGATATTACCATTTACGGCACCAATAAGAGTCCGTCGCTGTTCAAGATAGAAATGGAATCGAACTTCAGCAACTATACTTCCATATACATCACGGTCGCGGACGGATACAGGTATGAGTTTGACGGATATATGGGCAATGTAGGAGGAACAGACCAAACAGATTATGATGGCTACAGACTTATCACTTCCTGGAAATTGAGCCGCATAGTCGCCCCTAACGGCAGGAAGATGGAGTTCAAGTATGTGATAACGGATGGCATCCACGAGCAGCGGCCTTACTCGGTATGCTACAGCGTCGCCATCTTCGGGCCTTCGGGTTGGGGAGAGGGTGATTCCTCAGTCGTAAACGGAGCCGGCCGTGCTTTGACGGACTCCAGAGGATACTACTCCTGTCCGAAGACCGTTCTCGTAGACGGGGACACCCTTGCCGTGTTCTCCTATCATCAGCCTTATCAGGAAAAATACTACAATCCAAATGCCGGGCCGGACAATGAAGCGGCACCCCGTCAATATCGCGGTGTGGGCAAGCTCTCCGGCATCAGGATACGTCATGGCGAGAAGGACATCAAATCCTGCGGCTTCTCATACAATACGGACGCCAAGTCCAAGACCGGTTTTCTGTCCTCCGTGGACATATCAGGAGAGGGGACATTCTCCATGGAATACTACCGCAATGACCTCTGCCCGATGTACGGGACGTTCATGGTTGACCACTGGGGATTCTATAATGGCAGGGCAAGTACAAACGAGACGTTTCTCGGAGCCGTATCAGTGAATTCGTCCAATGACGAGACTGTCCTTTCTGAGAGTCCGAGACGCCCGGATTCCGCCTATGCAAAATACGGAACGCTCTCGAAAATCACGTATCCGACAGGAGGCTGGACGACATTCAGTTATGAGGGCAATGACTATTCAAGGAAAGTAACGCGCCTGTCCGCCGACGGGTTCAGGCCAAGACTGGTCAGTGAGAGCGGGGCAGGGGGAGGCCTGCGACTGACAGGATATTGCAGCTACGGTTCAGACGGAGCACTGCTGGACAGCCGCTCCTATGAATACAAGGACGGCAACGCAAGTTCCGGGATACTTCCTGGCATGCCGAGATACCGCGTGGACTTTTCTGTGTCGGCGCTGGCATCAAGGATGTCCGGCAAGATGTGGTCGAACAACCTGACACGTTACGGCAGTGCGCTAATAGAATATGTCACTGTGACCGAACGCCGGAGGGACGGCAGTGCCGTACGCTACCGTTTCAGAACATCGGCGGAAAAGCTTGATACGCTCATTATCAGTAATCTGGCCGTAGAGAAAATGCCCGGGTTCGGTGACTGGGGAAGCGAATGCCTTCC
>CAKUYG010000263.1 GCA_934702165.1 uncultured Bacteroidales bacterium
TCTTCATCGACGGGGCGGCTTCGTGGGCGTTCAGAAGGTGTCGCATCAGCATCTCCTGTGATGATGTCTGGGGCGAGGTGGTATGGTAGACGTCGCCGCTTATGATGTATGCGTCCGGTTGGCTTTCCCGGATGATCGACTCTATCTGCCTGAGACATTCCGACTGCTCGCGCGTCCTGTCATACGAGTGGAACGTGTGGCCGAGATGCAGGTCTGAAGTGTGAAGGATTTTCATGGCGTGCTTTATTTCACAAAGACCAAAATAGTGCCGCACCCGGTACCATCCCCAAACATATTCTCATCTTTGATTTTCCAGCCATCTCTTTCCATCTCTTTAATCAACGGATCATTCTTATAGTCCACAGATCCTTCGAATGCAATGGCTTTGACATTCTCATAACCTGATTCATGCATGCCCGTCTCATTCATCTTGATCAGCCAATCGACAAACTTCTTATCCATTTTTCAATTTTATTATTTTTCGTTCAGATACCTTTTCATGCGACTTTCCATCTGTAGCGGTATGGGAAAATGCGGTGTGAACACATTCAATGGAGAAATATGCTCATGATATCCGTAACCGGGACCAGTTAGGACCGTATATGCATCATCAGTATCGTCAAATGGGTAAAGGTCCCCTCTTTTTTCGTGTTTATTGAAAACGCTCCAACATCTTTCGACCGATGGGGGAGTACCTGCCACAACAGCAAGACTGACAACATCGCCTCTATATGTCTCCACAATATCCCCCACATGGAAACGCACTGCGTCTTCCGGATGTCCGTAGAACGTATTGATGGAAAGTGAGCTCTCTGTGTAACTCAATGAGTTGCAATAACTTTTCTCTAAAAGAGAGCCGGTGGCATCATACATTCTTTTAGATATGTAATCCCGCTTATAAAGCACTTTGCCGAGAAGCTTCTCTGTGACATAATAGCAGAATACCTGTTCATCTTCTTTCCCATTCCGCTTTGAGACATCTGCCATCATCAATTCTTCAGCCTCATCAAGGGTATTTGTAAAGGCTTCCGAATACGTACAGGTCCTGTATTCCGGGTAATGCTGCCGTTTCTTCCCTTGGAGGTCCTTTATCGTCACAATCTCCATCAGGAATATCGCAGGCGAGTCCGTACGTTGGGAAGCCAAAGCCATACAATTTAATTCTTCGTATGTCATGCATCATCCTCCATGTCATAAAACTTCATGCCGAATAACTTGGATAACGTATGTTCCGGTATTGCCAACGTGGAATTTCCGATTGTCGCTCCGAATACATCATCAAACAGATGCCATCTTTTCCACTTTGATTCACCCATGGCGACGGAGCGCTCGTATTCAAACTGATATCTGGAATAGAGTACGCGCAGCTCCGCCTCTTTTCCTAAAAGATCATTGTAATCCAGATAGCCTCGTATCAATAAGGCTTCCGGGCTACGTTCCAGTCCAAGTACACGAATCCTAAGATCTTTGTACGGCTCCGACATTGTCATGTATGTGCCATGCAAGTTTTGTGATGTCAGCAATCCTTTCAGCGGAGTCCCGCATGGGGCCGTTGCCTCAACGGCAAGCGGAATGACGTCATGACGGGTTACACATTTCAGGATGCCCCAGCACATGACCTCAAGCGTTTTCTCATCAAATTCCTTTTCGTGAACAATCTCGGAACAGCACCTTAAAAGTTCATCATTATCCATTCCGACAATGTCATACTCATCGTATTCTTCAGGGTTATACTCATCCGTGATATATGGCATTATTTTCACAAACGGTTCTTTTCTTGCCATGGCCGATAATGGCAAATCCACCCATGCAAGCCTTTCCTGCCACGCGTCAGCAGCGTTATAGATAACGGTCCTGTTGCCCATGCTGATGCCGCACTCTTGAATATAAGCTCTGGTC
>CAKUYG010000264.1 GCA_934702165.1 uncultured Bacteroidales bacterium
GTGCAGAACACCGTCGCCGGGATGAATGGGGATGGCGCTGAGCACATTGCCCATGAGATCGGCCAGCGTGACAGGGAGGGAATCCGGCTGAGGATACCCCAGGCTGATGGTCAGGCTGCCCTGGGGGTCGCAGTCTGCTATGAGAACCCTTTTCCCTTCGTGAACCAGATCAATGCCGAGGTTGACGCAAGTTGTTGTCTTACCGGTACCGCCTTTCTGATTGACGATCCCGATGATGGATGCGCTATTCATGATCTACCTCCTTGCTGCATAGAAAGAGCGCCGACGGATTGCTCCGCCGACGCCCTCATGCCTTCATTTCGACGCTACTATATTACCACAGCTTTTGTGGACATTGTGTATAACTTATTGGACATCTGTGGACAACGGCGGAAACTTTTCAGGGAACCAGCAGCGTTTCAAGCTCATCCAGCGCACGGCTGTGCCGCTTATACACGCAATCCTTCGTAACATGTTCTTTGGCAGCCATAGTCTCGAAAGACACATGCTTCAAATAGTGGTCGGCAAGCAGCTTCTCATCAAGAGGATTCTCCATTGAAGAGAGTACGGCGGAGATTTCGCAGACAATCTCTTCATATTGAGAGGTTAAGCGCTCGATTTCATTCTCTGCCTCCATGAGTCGGATGATTGCGTCTTCGCTGGCCGTGATGTTCCTCGTGTGGGAAACGCGGTCGCTGCTCAGCGAGGGAGTAATACGCTGCGCCATGCCCTTGCACAGTTCTTGCTTACGCATAGCTGTGTTGATTTTCCGCTCAAGCTCCGCAGCGCGCGTCATGAATACAACGCCTCTTCTCATCGTTTTTCACACTCCAATCTTTGCAGCAGGGCGATACCGTCCAGCCCGGAATATAAGGAAAAGTTGTCTGAAAGGATAAAGCTCCGTGCCTCGCTCAGCATGGCCTGATTATCAAGGATTCGCTTCTTCATCAAGGCCGCTGCATCTTTGCTCAGTGCTTCCCCGACGGTCATTTCCCTTTTCAGCTTTCGGAGCATGGCGCGGCTGTCCCGATAGTCCTTAACGGCCTGCATGACGACGGCATTCGCCAAAGCCCGCCAGGGATCAGCTTCATCGCGGATGTCCTGCTCCGGCAAAACATTTGTCATACTCAATCACCCCCCCTGCTTCCTGCGATGCTTGGGAACGAGGATATGAGAGCGGGCATGCGCCTTTTCGGATGCTTTTCGCCCGTTCACCTGCCTGATTTTCTTTCGGGCAAGCCGCTCCTCATAGGCAATGTGCGCCAGAGCAGCGCCCGCGGTAGGGTCGGGATAATATTCACTGTTCCTATACAAATTCGTTCAGCTCCTTTGTCTTTTCTTTGGCCTTGAAGTCCATGTAGTCGTAAATTGCAAGCAGAAGGTTCTGCATCAGTGGGTAGTCCTTCCATTTTTGCGCCAGGGGAGCAATATCCGTTACCGCAGCCATCCACCACGCCACGGCTCCTTCGTCCTGATTCGCAGGCGGGTCACAATGGGCAGAGAAGTAGTTGTATGCCTCTCGGAAGATTCTGCGTTCCTGGCTTGTGACTTGATCGGGCACATCTCTCATCTCCATTCGTCGGGCAGCTCTGCGTTGTCTACAACCGTGAAGCCGTTCATGCTGATCTGCTCGATCTTCTCACTCCAGGCGTACTGGGGCGGCAAGCCTTTGATATCGGACATGGTTCTGCTGCGCTTATCAAAATAGAGCATCACCATTTCATCCACCACGCCTAAATCCCGATTCTTCATGATCTCGATCACATTGCCGACATCTGCCGGGATCTCCAGCTTTGGATAAACCATCTTGTAGCGGCTCATAAAGTCGGCGTTGACCCTGTGAACCATGAAGACATTGTCCGCTACGTTGGTGATATCGGCGGTGCCGCTGAT
>CAKUYG010000265.1 GCA_934702165.1 uncultured Bacteroidales bacterium
GTCCTCATCCTGGCAGGGAGGATCATCCTCTACGTGCATACGCTGGATGGCGCCCCGATTGTCTGGGTGGATTTTCTCTCTTATTTGCTGCAGTCCATAATGATAGCTGTCACCCTGGTTGTCGTGGCCGTTCCGGAAGGCTTGCCTATGGCGGTCACGTTGAGCCTGGCGTACAGCATGCGCAAGATGTTGGCAACCAACAATCTGGTACGTAAGATGCATGCCTGCGAGACGATGGGGGCAGTGACGGTGATATGCACCGACAAGACCGGCACCCTGACTCAGAACAAGATGAGGGTGGCTGACTTCTGGAAGCCGGAAGATGTGGACAACGCGTTGCTGTACAAGTCAATTGCCATAAATTCCACCGCTTCCGTGGAGGGGGACGAGGTGATCGGGAACCCTACAGAGGGGGCGTTGTTGCTGTGGCTCGGGCAGCAGGGTGTGGACTATGCCGCACTGCGCTCTTCCGGGAAGGTCGTCCAGGAACTGCCGTTCTCCACGGAGAACAAGTACATGGCGACGCTCACCCGTGATGCAGGCGGCAAACTGTCGCTTTTTGTCAAGGGGGCGCCGGAGATCGTGGGGGCTTATTGTGACATCCCGTCAGGGGAACAGACCCTCGTAAGCAAATACACCGAGGACTGCCAGAACCGGGGGATGAGGATGCTGGCCCTTGCAACCAAGAACCTTGAGGCGGGGGAGGAGGCAATCGACAATGGGAAGCTCAATGTCTCCGGGCTCAGACTCATAGCCTTGTTCGCAATTTCCGATCCGGTGAGGGAAGATGTCCCGGCCGCAGTCCGGGAATGCCTTGATGCCGGGATCAATGTCAAGATCGTCACCGGGGACAATGCCCGCACAGCCATGGAGATAGGCCGCCAGATAGGCATCTGGAACGATGGGAACCCACGCGCGAGCATCATCACCGGGCCGGAGATAGCTGCTCTTACGGACGAAGAACTGAGGCAGGTCGCAGGAGGCCTTAAAATCATCGCGAGGGCGCGGCCGACGGATAAAGAGAGGCTTGTGAAAGCCCTGCAGGCCACGGGGAACGTGGTGGCGGTGACAGGGGACGGGACAAATGATGCCCCAGCGCTGAACGCAGCCCATGTCGGGCTCTCCATGGGAGACGGCACCTCGGTGGCAAAAGAGGCCAGCGACATCACGATCATCGACAATTCATTCACCAGTATAGGGAGGGCGGTCCTTTGGGGAAGGTCGCTGTACAGGAACATACAGCGCTTCATTCTTTTCCAGATGACTGTCAATGTATCGGCCTGCCTCATCGTGCTTTGCGGCGCGTTCATGGGGGTTCAGTCACCGCTCACCGTCACTCAGATGCTGTGGATAAACCTGATCATGGACACATTCGCCGCCATGGCCCTCGCATCGCTCCCGCCCGAGAAGGAGCTGATGAAGAACAAACCCAGGGACAGGTCGGAGTTCATCATCGACCATGACCTGCTATGGCACATCATCATCACCGGCGGCCTTTTCTGCCTGCTAATGGTGGGGTTCACTTATGTCATGGAGCATTCCGATATACGTCCGGGCATCCGCGGCCTTGAGCTTGGGGCGTACAACGGCATCTCAAGATATGAGTCCGGCCTGTTCTTCACCACTTTCGTGTTCCTTCAGTTCTGGAATCTTTTCAACGCAAAGGCTTATGGCACAGATAAAAGCGCCTGGAATTTCAAGGGTTGCAGAGGTTTTCTCGTCATACTCGCGGTGATACTCCTCGGGCAGGTAATCATAGTTTATCTTGGCGGAGCCTTCTTCAATGTCGAGCCGCTGGAGCTTGATGACCTTCTGAAGATCATTGTGGTGACATCCGCCGTCATGCTGATCGGGGAGCTCGTCAGGGCCATCAGGAAGACGGT
>CAKUYG010000266.1 GCA_934702165.1 uncultured Bacteroidales bacterium
CCACTGCATCTTGTCCGCCGCATCGGAGGATGAGACTTTGCCGAACGCAAATGTACCGGTGGCGCAGACCCCGCTCAACCAGGCAGATGTCACATAATCCACAGCATCCGCAGGCTTGACCCCGTCCTTGTACTGCACCTTGAACCGCACCGCCGCGAGGGCATGGCGAAAACTCATCTTCACCTCGCCCGTCCCCTGAGTGGACGGAACCCTCTCCTCGTATGCCACCATCAGATCAAGATTGTCGACAAAGAGACTGAAGCCGTCAAAGGTCAACAGATCCGAAGACGAGGTGGTGTGAGGAGAATATTTATACGGATACCAGGCCCTGAACTTGTAGGTTGAGCCACGGTTCCAGGTCTCGTACTCTTTGGAACCATCAACGTATGATTCGTGCCCATAGTAGAACCAGCCGACAGGAGTGGAACTGTAATACGTCACAGGCTGAGGCTGGTTCTTGAAAACCTGCGCCCCGCTCTTCGTGGCATAGACACCGAACTGCTGGCCGTCAGACTCCATGCCGTCCTTATCGGAAAAATCGGCAGTCGCGCGCGTCCCCTGACTCTCCCCTACCGAGAAAGCCATCGGCCCGCCATCCTGGTCAACAGTCACCTTGGCGCATGAAGCCACGGCCAATAAGCACAGAACCAATATGTTGATATTGCGCTTCATGCCGTCAATACTGAATGCTGTCAGAGCCTTTCACGACCCAGTCCTCGACGCTCTGACCTCCGAAGATGATCGGCTGGTCACTCGTACCGAATGATATGGTATAGATGTAGTGCCGTCCCGGCTCGAAAGACGTGGCCTTGGTGGAGAGAGCATACAAATTGCGGGTCGCCGTCTGAGTTTCGTTTTTCTCGTTGATATAACTGATGGTTATCGACGGATAGACTCCGCCGTCACGCTGGCCGAAAGTCTGGGGGATGACGAAAACCGAACCGACATCCACGACATCAATGGTGGAGATGTCCTTTGAATTGTCGGCAAGGGTCTGGCTGCCAATGCTGGTCTTGAGAGGTTCCCACTGGGGAGTCTTCGAATAACTGTATGAAGCTGTGAGGTAAAGGTTTCCAAGGCTTATGCCGGTGATGGTGACCTTTTTTCCGTCGGTGAACTCTTTCTCAAGGGTCGCCCGGACAGTGACCTTGGAGAGCGCGTGGCGGAAAAGGGTCGGGACGCCGTTGAGACCGTAGGTTGTCTCGGCGGCCGTCTTGTCCGCGGCAGGGTCGGCGACCAGAAAGTCGCATTGGCTCGCTATCTTGTAGTTTGAGAGGGATACTCCGCTCTTGTCGCAGCTGACTGCCCCGGCATAATCCGGCAGCGTGTAAGGGCTGTAGGCGAAGAAACTCAGCGACCCGGCCTTGGGCCAATAGTATTTGTGCGACGTCGACTTCCACTGCCCGTCCGAGTGACTTATCTCCTCCGCTGAAGTGGCGCTACCGATATATGGAATCGCATCCTTTTTGTCCTTTGCCCAAATCTTCCCCGCCGGCAGATACCAGGCCCATGCGCCGAAAGGCTGCGTGGTGTCGTAGGTGGACTTGGTGCGCGGAGTGGAAGTCTGCGCTGGCTGCGCGGCAGGCTCTGGAGTTTCGCTTGAGGCTGTGGCAGCGGAACCTCCGCGCGGAGTCTTCACCGAGACCACGCAGTAACTCACCTCCGTCTGGATTTCGGGCACGTCAAGCTCCGCCCTTGCGCAAGAGCCCAAGAGCATGATGGTTGCGAAAAGTGGCGGTATGATGGTTCTGTGCATGGATGTGTGGATATAGGGGGATGGCCGGTGGCGGATAAGTGTTTGATAGTCAATATTTTGACTATATGTCCTCCCTCGTTTTCAGGGGAAGACATATAGCTAAAACGTTGTTTGATAGGCTG
>CAKUYG010000267.1 GCA_934702165.1 uncultured Bacteroidales bacterium
AGACAGTACACCAAGGTGGACACATCATACTTCAAGGTGGCCGTAGAAGGCATGTACATGGCGGTAAACGGGGGCGGCTCGGCCGGGATGACAGCCCGTGCCGCGGCCATTCCGGGGCTTGACGTGTGCGGAAAGACGGGAACTGCCCAGAACCCGCACGGCAAGGACAACTCCGTATTCATCTGCTTCGCCCCAAAGGACAACCCCAAGATAGCCGTCGCCGCTTACGTGGAGAACGCCGGGTTCGGAGCCACATGGGCCCTGCCGGTAGCTTCCCTGATGCTTGAGATGTACCTCAACGGGGAGATTTCATCGCAGCGTAAATACCTTGAAGACAGGCTACTCACGACAAGATTCTTCTGAACATGGGCATATTCAATACTGGGAACCGGCCATTTGAGAGAAACCTTCGGCAGACCGTCGACTGGAAACTCGTGCTGTGCTATCTGGCACTGGTGCTGATAGGCTGGGTAAGTATCTACGCCTCCGTCCACTCCACGGAACCATCATCGATATTCGACCTGAGCTGCCGGAGCGGCAAGCAGTTCGCATGGATAGGAGTGGCCCTGGTATTTGACGCGCTGATCCTGTTCGCAGTCAACCCGCGATTGTGGGAGGCGGTCGCGCCTGTGACTTACGTGGTCGTGTTTTTCCTTTTGGTGCTGGTGATTTTCGTCAGCAAGGACGTCAAGGGCTCGCACTCGTGGTTTGAATTCGGTCCGGTGAAGTTCCAGCCTGCGGAGGTATCGAAGATCACAACATCACTGATGCTGGCACTGGTGATGAGCCGGCAGGGTTTCCGCCTTGCTTCGAGGAAAGGTTTTCTGACAGTGGCAGTGATCATAGGCCTTCCGATGTTGGCGATCCTGGGGGAAAGCGAGACGGGGTCGGCCCTGGTGTATGTCGGGTACATTTTCGTGCTTTACCGTGAGGGACTTTCGGGGTGGTGGTTCATCTTCCTCGGCTCGGCGATATTGCTCTTCATCCTTACTCTTACTGCGCCATGGTGGGCTGCGGCCGGATTTCTGGCCCTGCTCTGCACAGTGTTTTTTCTGCGCGGCTCGGGTTTCAGGAGGGGACGCGGGCTCAGGGTGGAACACATCCTGCGCACATTGGCAGTACTCTGCGCCGGGATCACACTGATCTTCGCCACAGATTTTCTTTTCAACGATGTGCTCCAGGACCATCAGCGCAAGAGGATAGAGGTCCTGCTGGGGATGAAGGAGGACCCCTCCGGGGTAGGGTATAATGTAAGACAGTCGATGATTGCCATCGGGTCCGGAGGGCTGACCGGGAAGGGCTTCCTCAACGGGACGCAGACCACCTACGGCTTCGTACCGGAGCAGAGCACTGACTTCATCTTCTGCACCATCGGGGAAGAATGCGGTTTTCTGGGTTGCCTTGGGCTTATCCTGCTGTATGTCTTCTTGATATACAGGCTGATAAGCGATGCGGAAAAAAGCCGGGAGGCGTTCACCAGGATCTACGGATACTGTGTGGCAGCCTGTCTCTTCATGCACCTTTTCATCAATATCGGCATGACGATAGGGCTGATGCCGGTGATAGGTATTCCGCTGCCGATGCTCAGCTACGGAGGGTCTTCGCTGCTGTCTTTCTCGATGATGATATTTATTTTCCTGGCGCTCAACAGGCAGGAGAAGAAATATTTTTAGTTTTTTGCGTATCTTTGCGAAGATGCCTTGGTGGTGGAATGGTAGACACGAGGGACTTAAAATCCCTTGGACAGCAATGTCCGTGTGAGTTCGAGTCTCATCCGAGGCACTATATTTACGGGGCATATCCCCGAACCCCTGCGCCCTCAAGGGCCTTTCCAATTTTGCTGACGCAAAATCCCGGCCCCGGG
>CAKUYG010000268.1 GCA_934702165.1 uncultured Bacteroidales bacterium
AGGATGTGGTCCGCGGCACGCGTCTGCGAGTGGTTGAACGTATTGAACTTGACCCGGCTGCCGGGCGCTTCGGCTGTGTCGTTCCGCCCGGGGTGTGGCACACTGTGGAGGTGCTGGAGCCGTCGGTGATCTTCGAGGTGAAGGCCGGGAAGTACGGCGAAGACGGCAGCGAGATGTTTTAGGAAAAAGGGCTTGACTGATGCTTTTCAGTCAGGCCTTTTTTGTGTGAGGTGTGTGAGTGCCTCAGACTGCTATACCGTCAAGCCTATTTAATGTAGCAGACCGCGTCTTCCGTCATGGTCCTGTCGCAGAGCCCGGCTTTGGAGAACATGCCCTCAAAACTGAGGTCTTCGTCAATCTGTGGCCAGTGGATGCCGGAATAGGAAAGATAGAAATCTTCGCGCTGGCTTTGGTCGGCATTGCGTAGTCTGTCCCAATCAGAAAAGGTATAACTTGCCACAAGCCCGTCTTTGGTTTTGGCATATACTCTAGTGTCATCCACCCATACTTTGTCGATATATCGTTGCATGACCGGAGATTATTTTATGTTGCCGGTGTTGAAATATTGTATTTCGCTTCATGGCCATCTTTGACGATGTGGATATGAATCGGTTCGTGATCGTCCGAGTAAAACTTGAAGATATTCCGAATATGATAAATATCGTTGGCATAATGTGTTATGCCTGTATAAATACAAAGATACAAATTAATGGCAAACTGTCAACCCCTCTAATACGGCGGCCATTGCGTGATTTGTTAATCATACTTAAAACACGGCGCAAAGATAGTGATTCCTTTTGGTATGACAAATAAATTTGCCGGGAGCGTTTGTCCGCCAAGACGGCCTTTCGCCGGACAACCAGCATCCGCAGCAATCCAGTCTCCACTGCAATCCCACCTCCGCAGCAAGCCCGCTACCGCAGCGCCCCGGCTCTCCGCATCAATACCGCAGCGCGGCCCCGTCTACCTTCCCCCGAAGCGCCAGCCGAGGCCAAGCATCAGGTTTGACGGGTCGTGGAAGTTGTCGAGGCGGTAGCCGATCTGCAGGAAGGCGTTCCTTCCGACATCGGTCTTGATGGTCGCCATCTGGTAGAATACCCCGAGTTCGCCTTTGTACAGCACATTGCGTCCAAGGCCCACCCCTATGGTGAATATCGGCATCACGAGTTCTGCCCGCAGGGACAGCCCGGCAGCGACCTGCTCGCTTAGCGGAGGACGGTAGAATCTCGGACTCATCCCGCTCCCCTCGGGCACCATGCCTGCCAGATGTCCGGAAAGGTTGGCGCTCTCATCGTACTGGACATCGAGGGAAACCCCGGCCTGGAAGCAGCGCGTGAAGCGGTACATCGGGGCGATGTTGATTCCGGCCACGGCGAACCTGCCGTCGAGCAGGTAGCCGCTGCCCTCATACTCAAGTCCCTTGGCCCGGAGCGCCCCGTAGAATACCGTCTCAACCATGAACCGGCGCCACGGCTCAGGCGCAGCTTTTGACCTTGCGGGCTTCACGGGGGTGCGTGCCACATCGTACACGGCACCGACCCTTGCCCCGATGGTGTTGACCCCGGAGTTGGGGAGGGTGGTGTTGCCGTTGGAGAAATGGGTGATGTCCACGCCGGCGTTCAATGTCAAACCGGGCAGCGGTCTCCAGGACAGCACCAGCGCTGCGTCGATGTAGGCATTGACACGGGATCCCACGACCCGGTTGAAAGAGTTGTGCTGCTCGTCATAGGGCCGCCAGCCGAATGATGCCCCGAAGTTCCATTCCCCGTCGAGGGACAAGTTCTCTCCGAGGGAAGCTATCCTCGCCCCCTGGAACACATACAGGGCAGCCGGGACACCCAGTTCCGCCTTGTCGAAAAACGT
>CAKUYG010000269.1 GCA_934702165.1 uncultured Bacteroidales bacterium
ACGAGGCCACAAAGACAGAGAAGAACAAGGATCTCCAGTCCCTTGAGACCGCCATGCCGGAGGTTTACAAGGAGCTGGACGAGATACGTCTGAGACTTGAGCAGCATTTCCACGACATGCAGGACATCGAGTTCACCATTCAGGAGGGACACCTTTGGATGCTCCAGTGCCGCATCGGCAAGAGAACCGGCCTGGCAGCCCTGCAGATGGCCATGGACATGGTTGACGAGAAGATGATCGACGAGAAGACGGCTGTGATGAGGGTTTCCCCTTCACAACTTGACGAGATCCTCCACCCTATCCTCGACCCTGCGTCAGAGAAGAAATCCAAAGTCCTTGCGATCGGACTTCCTGCCTCACCAGGTGGAGCTGTCGGCCAGATCGTGTTTACTTCCGAGGCTGCCATGGAGGCTAACGCCAACGGAAAGAAGACTATCCTCATCCGCGAGGAGACTTCTCCTGAGGACATCGAGGGCATGCGCGCCGCGGCAGGTATCCTTACCACACGTGGAGGTATGACCTCACATGCTGCACTTGTTGCACGCGGATGGGGCAAGTGCTGCATTGTAGGCTGCGAGTCCATGAAGATCAACTTCGAGGCAAAGACAGTCTCTTTCGGCAATGTCACCTTCAAGGAGGGAGATTGGATGAGCCTCAACGGAACAAAGGGTTGTGTGTACGGTGAGAAGATCGACACGATGGACGCTTCCGAGAACCCTATGTTCATCAAATTCATGTCAATCGTGGACAAGTTCCGCAAGATTGGCGTCAGGACCAACGCTGACACCCCTGAGGACGCACAGAAGGCTCTCAGCTTCGGTGCCGAGGGCATCGGCCTGTTCCGTATCGAGCACATGTTCTACGGAGCCAACTCCGAGCAGCCTCTTGCCAAACTTCGTAAGATGATCCTCTGCAACACTGACGAGGAGAGAAAGGCCGCCCTCGCTGAGCTTGAGCCTTACATCAAGGCTTCCGCCAAGAGCACGATGAAGATAATGGACGGCAAGCCGGTTGTGTTCCGTCTGCTTGACCCGCCTCTCCACGAGTTTGTTCCGAAGACTGAGGAGAAAGAGAAGGAACTTGCCAAAGAGTTGGGTGTCACGGTAGAGGACATCGAGAAGCGTGGCGAGGCCCTTCACGAGGTCAACCCTATGATGGGTCACCGTGGAGTCCGCCTGCACATGTCTTACCCACTCATCGCCGAGACTCAGTACAGGGCAATATTCACCGCCACAGCCGAGCTTCAGCAGGAGGGCTTCAACCCTCATCCTGAGATCATGATCCCTGTGACGATCTCCGCCCGTGAGCTCAGTTTCCAGAGAGCTATCTGCGACAAGGTCAAGGCTGAGGTAGAGGGCACGACCCGTCAGTTCATCCTCTACAACTTCGGTACGATGATCGAGATTCCTCGCGCCGCCCTGACCGCCGACAGGATGGCCCGCGCCGCCGAGTTCTTCTCATTCGGTACCAACGACCTCACGCAGATGACCTTCGGTTTCTCTCGTGACGATGTCGGCACCTTCATGGGTGAATATCTTGGCAACAAGATCCTCGACGCCGATCCGTTCCAGACCATCGACACCAAGAGCGTCGGCAAGCTGGTTGAGTTCGGTATCCAGGCCGGTCGTTCCAAGAGACCTGACCTCAAGTGCGGTGTCTGCGGAGAGCATGGTGGTGACCCTGCGTCAATCCGCTTCTTCAACAAGATCGGTGTTGACTACGTTTCCTGCTCACCGTTCCGTGTGCCAATCGCACGGCTGTCCGCTGCGCAGGCTGCCATCGAGCAGAGCAAGTAGTTGGCTTCGCTAACATATTCATAAAGAATCCGTCCCATGCCGGGGCGGATTT
>CAKUYG010000270.1 GCA_934702165.1 uncultured Bacteroidales bacterium
AGCCCGCGCGCGCCGATGGTACTGACACACCAGTTGGGAGAGTAGGTCGCCGCCGTACTTCGGAGTCCCGGACGTCTTCACGACGCCCGGGACTTTTTTTTCTGTTGTCCCTGCCATGAATGTGCTGTTGACTCAGTGCGCGGTTTGCCGCCGTGATCGATGCAGTTACGATCCTCCCAACCATGCTATCTGTTGCATTGGTTGGGAGCTTGATTGGAATTGTGGATAGACTTGCTTGCCTGGTTGACTGTTAGATTGGTCTATGAGGATATTCTTTGAGGCCGGCTTCAAGTGCATCAAAGGCTTTTTCAAGTTCGGGAATCCCGAGTACGTATGCCAGGCGTATCTGGTTAACCCCGTATCCAGGTGTCTTGTAGAAGGACTCTGCCGGAGTCACCATGGTTGTTTCTCCGTCAAGCCTGAAGTCTGTAAGCATCCATTTTGCAAATTTTTCAGCATTATCTACAGGAATTTGCGCGATAGTATAGAAAGCTCCCATCGGGCTTGGGGAATACACTCCTTTCATGGCGTTGAGACGCGAGATAGCATAGTCACGTCTGGCGATATATTCATTCCTGACTTCCGTGAAGTATGATGATGGAGTGTCAAGCGCTCCGATTGAGGCTATCTGCCCATAGACAGGAGGGCACAGACGCGATTGGGCGTATTTCATTGCGGCTTCCATCACTTCTTTGTTATGTGAGACAATGCATCCAATTCGACATCCGCATAGATTGTAACGCTTAGATACAGAATCCACTAGGATGACATTATCCCTAAGGTCAGGTATATTCATCGCTGAGAAATGTGGTTCATCCGTGTAGCAGAATTCCCTGTAAACCTCGTCTGAAATCAGGAATAGGTTGTGTTTTCTTGCTACTTCTCCGAGAGAGAGCATGTCCTCTTTGCTGTATAGTGTGCCTGTCGGGTTGCCTGGATTGCTGATGAGAATAGCTTTCGTGCGTGGCGTCACAAGTTTCTCGAACTCTTCGGTTGGAGGAACTTTGAATCCGTTTTTTATGTCGGTGTGTACGGCTTTAAGAATGATTCCGCTTTCAAAACAGAATGTGTTGTAATTCGTGTAGAATGGCTCGATCACGATGAGTTCATCGCCTTCGTCGAAGGCTATCTGAAGGGCAAGATTGACCGCCTCGCTCCCAGCCACTGTGACGATGATCTCTGGGACTGAAACTTCGATTCCGATGTTGTGGTAATATCTCTCAGCCAACCCCTTGCGCAACTCCGGCAGACCAGCGGAATTCGTGTATGAGATGTGGTCCATAGTAGTTTTGCGCACTGCCTCAAGTGCGCATTCCGGAGATTTGATGTCAGGTGCGCCGACATTGAGGTGATAGACTTTTACGCCGTCGTTTTGCGCCGCATCGGCGAAGGGAACAAGCTTCCGGATCGCGGAAGCCGGCATGAGACTTGATTTTTTTGATACTTTAACCATCTTGTCAAGGAGTTTTATACACAACTATCTTCAAAGATAGTGAAGATTTTTTTACCTTTGCATTCTGAATTGTACTATTTTATAATTTGAGTGTTCCAGACGGCTTTGTCCGCCTGAAATCATTATTGACAGTGAAGAAATTTTTTACGGTAATATTGTTGGTCTTATCCGTCATTGCGGCTTCCTGCTGTTCAAGGCGGGTTGATAATGGCTATAGGACAATTGCCTACGTCAATTCACTTCTTGCGGATTCTCTCTCAGAGTTAAGGATTTTGGCAGAAAGCAACGGTAATTCTTCGGGGGCGATTGTCCTTGTCGGCGATCCGGCCGGATGTCTGCGTCTTAGTGAGAGGATGCTGCTATGCGATGAATTCGA
>CAKUYG010000271.1 GCA_934702165.1 uncultured Bacteroidales bacterium
ATCTATCGGGTAGCACTTCACAAGAACGGAGGCTATATGTACGCGACAACCCATCCGTATACGATCACCAATGACGGCAAGAGAAAATATTCCTGCCTGCACTGGGGCGCTGTGACCGAAGAGCTCAAGTTCATCCCCGGCAAGCAGTATCTGTATGCCTCACCGGAGGAAAGGGCCAGGCTGATTTTCCCCGAAGGGTGGGATCTGAGCGAGATCGAGAAGCTTCAAAGTGAACGCAGGCAGGGCCGTCCGGCATACGGGGGCACCGATGTCAACCGCTTCTATGGCGACGTCTGGCTTCTGGAGCGGGTCGCCGACAAGGTGGGGCTGCGGACGGACCTGATGGCGGCTTTTCACGAGAACACCGGAATCGTGAACGATGTCCTCACCCTTGCCTATTACTCTTTCATCACCGGGAACAGCTGGAGCAGGGCCGCCAGATGGCAGAATCTGGAGAAGGCTCCATCGTCAAGGGAGCTCACCCCGATGACGATAACCCGCCTCACCCAGTCCATCTCCGAGGCCGAAAGGATGAACTTGTTCAAGTTCAGGGCCGACAGGCTCAACAAGGGAGAACTCTGCGCAGTCGATTCCACGACCAGATCCGCATACGGCAGTTCGCTCGCAGACATAAAATGGGGCAAGAACAAGGAGCGCGTCCCTCTTCCCCAGACCTCCGAAGTCGTTGTCTACTCGCTTGACAGCCATATGCCCGTGTACTACAGGACCTTTCCGGGCAACATCCCGGACTCCAGAAGCGTCGAAACGATCCTCACCGACATCAGTCACGCAGGTTTCCCGAAGGTGATCCTGGTGACAGACAGGGGCTACGAATCGGTGCAGAACCTGGAGAGATACATCCTTCGCGGCCAGCCGATGATAATGTGCGTCAAGATGCGCCAGAAGATTGTCCTTGACAAGATCTCAGAGTTCGGGCCCATCGAGGGGAAGCCCGGTGACATGCTTTTCGATGCCGAGAGCAGGCTGTACTACAAGCAGTATGACCTTGAATACGATGTCAGAGGCAACGGGGACACTGTCCACAAGGCCGACCGGATGAAGCTGGACCTGTTCTTCGACCCCTACCGCAGGGCCGCGGAGCAGACCGACCTCGCGGTCGAAATCGAGACACAGCGCAGTAGTCTCCAGTCGATACTTGATGCCGGTGGATGTGTCGATGATGACGTGAGCCTGAAGAAGAACTACAACTGGTACGAAGTCGCGTATGACAAGAAGGACCGCAGACTGCTTTCCTTCAGCCTCAATGAGAATAAGATAGAGAACGTGAAGAAGACGTCCGGCTTCTTCGGGTACATCACCCTCGGCCTTGACTACACCGCCTTGCAGACCCTTGAGACATACGGTCTCAGGGATGAGCAGGAGAAGTACTTCTGCCAGATGAAAAGCCAGATGGGCTTCGGCCGTCAGCGCAACTGGTCGGAAGAAGGCAAGACAGGCCGGCTCCTCATCCTCTTCGTCGGCCTGATAATAAGCTCATACGTGCGCCATGTCTGGAAAACCACCGGGCTCAGGAAGAAGTTCGCCTCGACCCAGGACATCCTTGACGAGATGCGTTCAGTCCGCTGCATAGAGCACAACGGCAGGGCCAAGTTCATCACCCCGTTCATCGGTGCCCAGAAAGACATCTGCGAGGCATTCGGCTTTGCAGTCCCTGAAGGTTGCGGAACTTAATACAAATCCAGAAAGGTCTCTCCGAAGCACCGTGGACGCCCCACAAAGGCGAAGACGGTCAAACTTGAGGGTTAATTGTACAAAATTGTGTTAAACTCACGACACCTGCAC
>CAKUYG010000272.1 GCA_934702165.1 uncultured Bacteroidales bacterium
CACCCCGGCCAAAGGCAGGCTTGAAGTCATACCCGGTCCCGGAGGCCGCAACGTGGTGATAGACTACGCCCACACGCCAGATGCGCTCGAGAATGTGCTCAAGACACTGCGCGATGTGGAGCCTCAGAGCGAACTCGTGTGTCTGTTCGGCTGCGGCGGAGACCGCGACAAAGGCAAGCGCCCGGAGATGGGCGAGGTGGCGTGCAGACTCGCCGACAGGGTGTTCCTCACTTCTGACAACAGCCGTTCGGAGAAGACAGAAGATATCATTGAGGACATAAAGGGCGGCATCGGAGCCGATGCGATGTCCAAAGTGATCTGCATCCCGGACCGCAAGGAAGCCATCCGCGCAGCCATAATGCTCTCCCCCGAAAGGGCGACCATACTCCTCGCAGGCAAAGGCCACGAGACCTACCAGATTATAGGTGGAGAGAAGAAACATTTCGACGAGAGGGAGATAACTGAAGAAACATTTAAAAGCTTGACGAGGTAATGCTGTACCATCTTTCAGATTGGCTCGATGGCCTGGGACTCAACATCCCCGGACTCAACCTGATGAACTACTTGTCTTTCAGAGCGATGCTCGCCCTGGTGATAAGTCTTCTCATATCATTTTTCGCAGGCGGGAAGATAATACGCCTGCTTCAGAGGCACCAGATCGGCGAGACCATCCGCGACCTCGGCCTCGAGGGGCAGATGCAGAAGAAGGGAACACCCACCATGGGCGGGGTCATAATCATCATCGCACTTGTGGGCTCGGCGCTTATGGTATGCCGTCTGGACAACATATATACCATCCTGCTGCTTGTGACCACCCTGTGGTGCGGAGCCATAGGATTCACAGATGACTACATCAAGGTATTCAAGCATCGCAAGGAGGGAATGAGCGAAAAAGGGAAACTCATCCTCCAGTTCGGCCTCGGTCTGGTCGTGGCTCTGACCGTCTGCATAAGTCCGGACATCCACACGGAAAAACTCGTCACGACGATCCCGTTCGTCAAAGCCCACGAGTTCGACTACTCCTGGCTTTCCCCGTTCAAGGGACAGTTCGGAGTGTACTGCTCCTGGGGCATCTACATGGTGATGATAATCCTCGTCATACTGGCCTGCTCCAACGGGGCCAACCTCACTGACGGGATGGACGGCCTCTCCGCCGGCACCTCAGCCATCGTGGGCGTGGCAATAGGCGTGATGGCGTGGCTGGGTGGCGATGCGATCGACGCGAGATACCTCGGCATCATGTACATCCCGGATTCCGGCGAGGTGGCCATCTACATGTCGGCATTCGTCGGTGCCCTGGTGGGCTTCCTGTGGTACAACACCTTCCCGGCGCAGGTCTTCATGGGTGACACGGGAAGCCTGACGATAGGCGGGGTCATCGGAGTGAGCGCCGTACTCATACGCAAAGAGCTGCTCCTCCCTCTGCTGTGCGGAATCTTCCTGGCTGAGAGCCTCTCGGTCATCATACAGAGAGGGTGGTTCAAGTATACCAAAAGAAAATACGGCGAGGGCCGGAGGGTCTTCCTGATGGCTCCGCTGCACCATCATTATCAGAAGAAGGGCATCCCCGAACCGAGGATAGTCACACGCTTCTGGATCATAGGCCTCCTGTTGGCCGTAAGTACATTGGCTTTATTGAAAATAAGATAGCATCATGGCAAGGATAGTGGTACTGGGCGGAGCTGAAAGCGGCATAGGAGCCGCCGTGCTCGCGAAAGTAAAAGGATTCGACGTGTTCCTCTCCGACAGCGGAAAGATAAAAG
>CAKUYG010000273.1 GCA_934702165.1 uncultured Bacteroidales bacterium
CCCGAAGTATGATCCATCATCAGCCGAGTGTTCTGAACTTGTGGCAGGGCTCCGCCGGCTTTGGGATGCCGGAGCCTTTGAGGATGTGAGAGATAAGCGGGGTCTTCGCAGCCGTGATGCGGTGGCGCGCTTTATCGGAAAGTGAAAAAAAAATCTTATATTCGCATCGCGTATACTAAAGAACCAGACAATGTCAGTAGAAATCAAAGAAGTGCAGTCTCGCAAGGAGCTGCGTGAATTTGTCAATTTTCCAGAGAAACTATACAGGCACAATCCATATTATGTTCCGCCTCTAGAGTTTGACCAGATGGACACTCTGGACCAGAAGAAAGGAGCGGCCCAGGAGTTCTGCGATTCAAAGCTTTACCTTGCCTACAAGGACGGAAGGCTTGCCGGAAGGGTGGCCGCGATCGTCAACAGGCTTGCCAACAAGCAATGGAACCACAAAGAGGTGCGTTTCGGCTGGTATGACTTCATCGATGACCGTGAGGTTTCCAAGGCTCTCATGGACAAGGTGGAGGAGTTCGGCCGCAAGTACGGCATGGAATCGGTGGTGGGCCCGCTCGGCTTCACCGACTTTGATCCGGAGGGTCTTCTTATTGAAGGCTTCGATCAGCTCAGCACCATGGCCTTGATTTACAATTACCCTTATTATGTTGACCATATTGAGGGAATGGGATTCCAGAAAGATGCAGACTGGATAGAGTATAAGATATATGTGCCGAAGGCTCTTCCGGAGCGCGTCGCCAGGATGGCAAACATAATAGAACAGCGTGCCAATGTGCACATCACTCCCCTTACCCGCAAGCTGATTAAAGAGAAGGACTACGCGCACAAGATTTTCAAGATCATCAACGACTGCTACAAGAATCTCTACAACTTCACTGTTCTCCCGGAGAAGATGGCCGACAAATATATCGGGTTCTATCTGAAGGTGCTTGATCTGAATTATGTCAGTCTTGTAGAAAACGAGCGTGATGAGATAGTAGCTTTCGGCATAACCATGCCTTCGATTGCCAGGGCCCTCCAGAAAAGCCGCGGCAAACTCTTTCCTTTCGGCTGGTGGTATCTTGTGAAGTCACTTTTCTTCAAACGCGAAGATGGAGTGGAGATGCTTCTTGTCGGTGTCAATCCAGATTACCAGAACTCTGGAGTGAACACTCTGGTGCAGGCCGATATGTTCAAGAAATACACGGAGGCCGGTGTCAAGTGGGCGGAGACCAACGCCATCCTTGAGACAAACATCAAGAACCAGGGTCAATTCAAGGAGTTTGACCACGAGTGCAAGAAAAGACGCCGTTCATATATAAAAAGCTTGACCAGTAAGTAATAAAACAAAATTGTCAGATTCGATAACAAAAATGTTGCCGCCCCTTCCGGAGCGGATGAGACCCAAGAATCTGTCGGAATACGTCGGGCAGCGCCACCTCGTCGGGGATGGTTGTATACTGCGGAAGATGATAGACTCTGGCAACCTGACATCTTTTATTTTATGGGGACCTCCAGGCGTTGGAAAGACCACTCTTGCCAGGATCATCTCCATGACTCTTGACAGGGAGTTCTACACTTTGTCCGCCGTCAGCTCCGGAGTAAAAGATGTACGGGACGTCATTGACAAAGCCAGATCGAAATCCCTCTTCTCCAGTACGGCTGCGCCGATTCTCTTTATAGATGAAATCCACCGCTTCAACAAAGCACAGCAGGATGCATTGCTGGGAGCTGTTGAAGCCGGCACTGTCGTGCTCATCGGAGCGACTACGGA
>CAKUYG010000274.1 GCA_934702165.1 uncultured Bacteroidales bacterium
CGGCGAGACTTTCTTTGTTCGCAACGGGGACATCGCCGGGCGGGTATGCACCCTTGCTTTCCTGCTTCTTGCGGCTCTTCTGGTGGCCCGTCTTCTGCTCGGACTCGTCTCCCGCGGGAAGAAGAGGCGTTAGAGTCTCCAGTCTATAGGAGACTTGCCTTCTGAGACCAGGATTCCGTTTGTCCTGGAGAAATGCCTGCATCCGAAAAACGCACCCTTCGCCAGAGGTGAGGGGTGTGCCGCTTCTAGCACATGGTGCCGGGAGGTGTCGATGAGGGCCGCCTTGCTGCGTGCGTAGTTGCCCCAGAGGAGGAAAACCACTCCGTCGCAGTGGTCGGAGATGAGTTTTATCACCGCGTCCGTGAATGTCTGCCAACCGATTCGGCTGTGGGAGGCCGGCTGGGCGGCGCGTACCGTGAGCACCGAGTTGAGCAGCAGCACTCCCTGTTCCGCCCAGGGGCGCAAGTCCGGGCTGCCAGACATCGTGATCCCGAGGTCGGATTCGATCTCTTTGAAGATGTTTTTCAGTGACGGGGGAGCCTGCACTCCTTGAGGCACGGAGAATGAAAGGCCCATGGCCTGGCCGTAGCCGTGGTAGGGGTCCTGGCCGAGTATCACGACCTTGACCTTGTCCAGCGGGCAGAGTTCGAATGCCTTGAATATGTCTTTTCCCGGAGGATAGATAACCTCCCCGGCTTGCTTCTCCCGGTGAAGTTCCTGCACCAGGGCCGCGAAATAGGGTTTGTCGAACTCGCCCTGGAGGGCTTCCTTCCAGCTCTGCTCAATCTGTACTTCCATTATTGAATTTTTTACGAATTTAAGAAATTATTCCTACCTTTGGCGCCGGAAAACTTCGTTTGGTTAGAATTCATTAAGGGGTGCTCCGGATTTTCCGGGGCTGAGATTATACCCATAACCTGATCCGGGTAATGCCGGCGTAGGGAAATGCCTCCCCTTATACATTGTTTTACTTATAATTACATTTAATGAGAAAGAATGTATTTTTTGTGATGCTCCTGCTTTCGGCCTCCGTGGCCGGAGCGCAGACGGCAAAAGACTCGCTCCTGGTCGAACAGCTTGAGGGGGCGGTTGTGAAGGGAGTTAAGGTGCAGGAAAACGCGCCTTACGCAGTTGCAAACATCGGCGGGACTTCGCTCAAGTCCTTCAGCCGCAGCGGCAAGGAATTGCCGTTCCTCATAGCGAGGACTCCCGGTGTGATAGCCTGGAGCGAGAACGGTGTCGGCACCGGCACCAGCTATATGCGCATCCGCGGTGCGGGGGACTCCCGCATCAACGTCACCCTCGACGGAGTGCCTCTCAACTCTCCTGAGGACCAGTGCGTCTTCTGGGCCAACATGAACAGCTACGCCTCTTTCCTGGACGGTGTGCAGATCCAGCGCGGCGTGGGCACCTCAACCAACGGTGACGGAGCCTTCGGCGGCACCGTGGCGATGAAGAGCATGTCCGCATCCCTCCTGCCTTATGCCGAACTCACAGCCTCTTACGGCTCATACAATACCTTCAACGCCGGCATCACGGCTTCCACCGGACTTCTCTGGAACCACCTCATCATCGACGGTGCCTATCACGAGACATCAACTGACGGATACGTGCACGGGACTTCCGGCCGCTCCGGCTCTTACTATGCCGGACTAACCTGGCTGGGACGCGACTTAGCATCAAGTACCGCAACTTCGGCAACTTCGAGCACACAGGCCAGGCATGGAACGGTGTGACCGCCGGAAGCAACG
>CAKUYG010000275.1 GCA_934702165.1 uncultured Bacteroidales bacterium
GTGCATGGAAGAGCACGCTTGTGTAAGGATAGTAGATGTTGTCATCATAATCATCAAAACCCTGCATCGCCTCGAAAATGGTGCGGATGAATTTCACCGCGTCCACCTTGTCGCTGAGCCATACTTCGCGGATGTTGTACGTGCCTTGCACTGTGTTGTTGACATCCCCCGCCGTATGGGAACAGATGAAATCATTGTCGGTGTCCACAATGATTTTGGTTACAAGCATGGATTTCTGTCCCATGTACTCCTTGTGGTCGATGCCGTGGCCGTTGGCTGAGAAGTACGGATGATAATCATCGTTGATGGTGATGACATCAAGCGGGCTCACGTCCGGGCAGGCGGCATCGGCTTCGGTAAGTGAATATGCTTTCTGGGAGGCGCGGTATGAATCCTTGTTGAGTTCGTAGTCGGTAGGCTTGCTCTGGGCAAGCTCACGTTCCGAACCCTTGCCTCCGGCCCCGACCGGCAGGTTCACCTCTATGCTTATGACATAAGGGGCGCTGTACCCCACCTTGGCCTTGATCCCGTTGACCGTAGCGCTGATGCGGGTGCCGTCGATGTAGTATTCGTTGTTCTTGAATACGTAGTCGGTGTCATACTTGCCGGACGGGTCCACGAGAAATTTGAGTTGGACTTTGTATGTGAACCCGTCCTTGAAGAACATGTCGCCGTCATCGTCTTCGCGGAAATCCCCGATCCAGTCGAGCTCCTGCACCGTTATCCCACCTGTCGGCGCAAGGTCTCCGTATTCTGTCTTGGCGGAGGTGAACTGGTATTCCCTCGCGTCAAAAAGCGATGTTCCAGGAGAGGGAACAGGTATCGTGAGATCCACGGACTTTATTTTCGGTTTGTTCTGGGCAAGGCACAGCAGCGGCAGAAGCGCTGCGAGCGTGAGTGCCAACAAGCTTTTTGTCTTCATGGCCCTAATCAGTATCCACGAATATGAACCCTGCCGGGAAGACATATTCGTTGTTGACATATTTGACTTCGAGAAGCGGGCACTCCATGAATTCATCGTAGGTCTCCATGAGGAAGTCCTCCTTGAGGCTTGAGTTGAGCTTGACAGTCTTGAGCGCCTTGCAGCCGGAGAAGCAGAATCCCCCGAACTCCTTGACATGTGAGAGGTCCAGTTCGGTGATGCCGCTGTCCCCGAATGCGTGCATGCCGACCTTTGTGACCGTCGGAGGGACATCCAGTTTTGTAAGTTTCTTGCAGCCTTGGAACATCGAAGAGTAGATCTCCTTGAGATTCTCAGGGAGTATCACTTCTGTGAGGTTGGTGCAGCCTTCGAACATGTCGTAACTCATCAGTCCGACCCGGCGCGGGAACTTGACGCTCTTCAGGCTGGTGCACTTCTGGAAGCATCCGTGCAGCTCTTCCATCGAATCGCCCTCGAAGACAACCTTGGAAAGGTTCTTGCATCCGTAGAATGCCGAGCCCTGAATCTTCTCGACCGATGCCGGAATGACGATTTCAGTGATCGGAGTCTCACGGAAGGCGGCGTTTGAGATTTCAGTCAATGTGGACGGAAGTTTTACGGATTTGATGTTTGCGCCCCAGAAAAGATCGGCACGCATGTCTCTCACCGGATATTTCTTGCCGTTGTAGTTGACGTAGTCAGGGATCACTATGTCCTTGCCGGCTACGGCCGTCTTGACAGCTTCTGAGATGAATGCTCGTCCGGCTTTGCCGCTGTTGGTAAATTACACCTCCGATATCC
>CAKUYG010000276.1 GCA_934702165.1 uncultured Bacteroidales bacterium
CGCTCAAGTCGCTTTCCGACTTTGCAGGCAAAGTCCCGCGACCGCGCCGGTGCTCTGATGAGCACTGGGGCATATCCCCGAAACCCCAGTCACTTCGTGACAGCCCCTTTCAGGGGCACGCCGGCTCAGCGAGCCCTCGCCGGGCGTCTCCGCTGCTCGTTCGCTTTGCAAATTCGCTGACGCTCCGCCGCGCCGCTGACGCGACCCTCCGGGAAGTCGCTTTCCGACTTTGCCAGGCAGGTGCAGTCCCGATTACGGTCGCGCGCTGTCTGGTGCTGGTCTGGAACAAATCCGTCAGCCTCGGTCGTGGGCAGCCATCTCTGGCCGCATTCTGACCGCGGCAGGTGTGGCCGACGTACCCTGGGAGGCCCCGTCGGTTATGCCCACCTGCCATGGCTGCTCATGCAGGCCATGATGTCATGGCCGAGTTTGGTGAAAAACCGAACTTGGCGGAAAATGATGTCAACGAGGCATGGCGACGTCCGGAGAAAGCGCCTTTTGGTGGACAAATTGTGTTGTGCGCAGTCAGGAGAAACGCCCTTTGGCCGGACAAAGGGCCGATGCTCATGACATGCTCATCTAAGCTGTGCGAGCGGTGGCGGCCAAGTGTTTGATACTGAGGTGTGAAGCGATGTAGCCTATGCCCATATTTGAGGAGGCGAAACGTTTAATATGCTGATTGATAGTGTTTTATCTGCCACCGCTTCATCTGTCGCAGGTTCCGCATCTCTCCCTGACGCATTTACCTGAGGACATTGCTTTGTGCTATCCCATGACACCTGCCCCGGCCGTCTTCGGCCCGGCCGCCTTCGCCCCGTGCGCACGAAGTCGATTCCGTGCGTGAAAAGCCGTCTGGTGCGCACGGGACAAGGAAAAACTCATCGCCGTGCGCACGAGAGGCCCTGGTGCGCACCGAATTGCCCCCGTGCGCACGGCGGTGTTCCACGACACTACATTGTTCCACGGGCATACGATTAGGCATACGATTAGGCATACGATTAGGCGGATGATTGGGCGGATGATTAGGCGGATGATTGGGCGGATGATTAGGCGGATGATTAGGCATGCGGGCAGACAGGCAGACGGACGAGTGGAGCGTCTGCCCGTGCCTCCAGCATCTCACAATCAGCCCAGGCTACCATCGGCCCGCTCCACCATAAAGCCAGCCCAAACTGAAGCCAGCCCAACCCTTCGTCAGCCCAAGATCGCGAGTAAGTCTTCCACTATCCTGCCAAGACAGGTGTTATTGTCAATGTCCACAAGCCAGTCAGTCCAAGATAGCGAGTATGTCCTCCACTATCTGCTCGTCCAGAAGACGGTTGTCAGAGAGGAGCTGCCCCACATCGAAGCGGTCATAAAGTCCCTTTTTTATTCCGCCGACCAGGACCTTCATATCGGACGCGCCATAATATGAAGAGATCCGCTCCCCGAATCCGCCGTCCTTGCTGCCGTCTTCAAGTGTCACCACCAGGCGATGGTCAGCTTTGAGCATGTCAAGCGTCACAGCGTCGACGCCATTGAGATAGCGCGGGTTGATGAGAGTGGCATCGATGCCCTTGTCTGACAGCATCTTCACGACCGCCTCGCCCTTCTGGAAGAATGACCCCGCGGCTATGACGGCCACCTGCGAACCCTTATGCACCGTCTTGTACTCAGGCTCATATCCATATTCAGCATCGACCGGCCCTGACGCATGAACCACAGCTCCCGTAGGGAC
>CAKUYG010000277.1 GCA_934702165.1 uncultured Bacteroidales bacterium
GGTTCGCGCCGCGGCCACGAAGGATCCAGCCGCACTTCAGGTCGGTTGCCATGTCGGTGAATGCAGGGCCGGTAGCAGAGGTGTACGCAACCAGAACGCCAAGCGCCACAGGGGGGAAGCCCATCATGATGCCGACCATGAGGAAGATCAGAGCCGTTGCCATTGCGGGGAACCAGCCGGAGTGCATTGCAGACAGGCCGCAAATGAGCTCAGAAGCGATGGCAGCGAAGGCTGCAAAGAGGATCCAGACCACGAGCTGACCAACGCCCATGTCTGTGTAGATGCCGGTGATGAACGCCAGCAGGATCGCAACGCCGAGGTACAGCACGAAGCCGAGGCCGAGGGACTTGCGCATGCTCTCCATGGTAACGGAGCGCTCGCCGGTCGTATCCTGAGCGGTCTTCTCTGCGCTCTTCTTGCTCTTCTTGCCGAGGACAAGCGCCGCCTGAACCAGAGAGACCATGCCTGCGCCGACCATCATGCCGTGAGGCAGATACGTGATCATGGCAGGTACAACGCCGTCCACGCTGATAGCCGCCGTCCACATGGGGATCAGGCTGCCCTTGACAATGCTGCCTGCGGCAAACGCCATCATCGCGATTACGTTGCCGAACCAAGACACGCCGAACAGATCCATCGGGATGCCGATTGCCTTACCGGCGACGCCGGCGCCCATGCCGACGAACAGGAGCAGGGAACGCTTGCCGCGGTTTGCAAGTGCCAGGATCGTCTCAGAAGTGGCGATGCCGGACGGGAACGGGTTGGTTGCGGCAAACATGGGGGAGTCAAATACCTTGTAGACCAGGAAGCCGTCCACGATGGTAGCGAGCGTCACGCCGATCAGAACGGGGAACAGCAGGTCGGGTCTGCCCATCAGCACGGGAATGCCGATCGGGAGGATCATCGCGTTTGCGGCGGCGTAGGACGCGCCGGAAATGGACGTCTGAACGAGGTTCTGTGCATGAATGTTCTTAAAGCGGCGGAATACCTTGCCGGGGATCATGCTGAGCACGACGGCAATCAGCGCACCGATGATCGAGGTGTTCTGGTTTACGCCCACGCGGGTCATCAGCTCCAGACCGATGATCGCGCCGAGGCAGGATGCGAGCATGGTGATCACAATAATCACCGGGTCAAATGCCTTTACATGGTCCGACGCCTTCAGCGTGCGGGCTTCCACCTGCTTACCGGCCTCAAGGGTAACCATGACCGGTTCTTTTGCGGCGGTAGCGTTTTTGTTCTCATTTGAACTCATAATTTCCCTCCGTAGTTTTTTCTTCTCAGTTTTTTATATTCCGAGCAATTCGCATGCTACACGATACAGAAGTGACCTTGGCAGCAGGATGTTTTTATCGATCTGCGCTTGCAGCCGATCGCGCATCGCGCCGGAAAAGCCGAGGCAGTCCATGATGACCAGATCTGCGTCCTCAACGGCGTTGATGCGGCTGGCCAGATCCTCCGGGAACGGACCGTCCTGATACGGGCAGGCCGGGAAGGTCGTAAATTCGAAGTCCGGCAGCACTTCCTTCCAGCGTCGTTCGCTCTGCTGCACCTGACTCTCGGACGGAGTCAGCGTCAGGATGCGGGGTTTCTGCGTCAGAAGCGGCGCCATGGCGCGCAGGAGCTGATTCGGCTCCAGCATCGGTACATTCGAATGAAGCCCATGCAGCGCGCCCGTGCAGAAGACAAGGATCAGCTTTAC
>CAKUYG010000278.1 GCA_934702165.1 uncultured Bacteroidales bacterium
CTGAAACTGCTTTCGGTGAAGTTCCGGAGCACGGATGGGGCTGAAGACCACCGGTACGAGTTCGGATATGATCCGGCCCCGCAGTGGGGCGGCATGCTCTCGGAGATGGAGTGGCGGAGCGGGGCGGAGGCCATCTTCCGCAAATATTCTTTCGTCTACGACGGGCTGTCCCGTCTTATGTCGGCTGAATATGGGGGAGATGAGGTGGCCGGTGCTTTCAGCGAGTCATATACCTATGACCGCAACGGCAATCTGACCTCTCTGCATCGCCACGGCCTCAATGCGCATGGTGCGGAGAAAGCCACATTGGTCTCCGTCAGCCCGTCATATTCCGGAAACAGGCTTTCTGCGATAGGGGACGCTGTTTTCTCCTACGATGCAAAAGGTCGTCAGACGGCGTCGTCGTATGGAGGGAATTCGGGGACATCCTACAATGTGCTGGACCTTCCTTTGAGAATGACGCTCCCGGGCGGCATCAGTATCGACTATGCCTATTCGGCTGATGGGAGAAAACTCATGGAGAAAGTCTCCGATGTATCAGCGGCTGTCACGAGGGACTATTGCGGCACCCTATTGTATGAAGGGGGCGCTTTGAAAAAAATCTTCTTTGGCGGAGGTTATGTCGACATGGGAGGCCAAAGCCCGTCATATCACTTCTTCCTGTGCGACCATCTCGGTAGCGTAAGGGTCGTCGCCTCTGAGGACGGCATGGTGGAACAGGTCAGCCATTACTACCCGTTCGGCTCCCGGTTCTCTGATCCGAGGACGGCCCCGAGCAGTTCGGACAACCGTATGCTGTTCACCGGCAAGGAACTGGGAGCGGAGAACGGCCTGTACGACTTCTCCGCCCGCTTCCTTGACCCTCTTCTCGGCCGCTTCACGACCATGGATCCGCTCGCCGAGAAGTGTCCGGACATCAGCCCTTACGCCTACTGCGCCGGCGATCCGGTGAACGCGTTGGACCCGGATGGACGCAGCCGACGTGTGGCTAAGGACAAGAAGAACAGGATTATGACTATAAGCGCGCGATTCTATTATGCTCGCGGTGATAATAAGTATGAGAATAAAAAATTTGAGAAGGCTTTAAGAAAGGCGGTATATTTGATTAATAGTATGAGCGGATATACATATACGGATAAAGAAGATGGAGTAATATATTCTGTAAGATTCGGAATATCAACTATAAACAGCCTAAAACCGGATGGGCAAATCGATGCCAAAGAAAACAATTGTATTTCGATTTACAAGGAGAAAAAGTACCGTGACGGAAAACTGATGCTGGGTGGAACAATTACGGCAGAACCACAGAATAAAACAGCAATCTATTGTGAGTATATAGGTGATGAAATAGTGATTGCACATGAGATGTTGCATGCTCTTGGGGCGGAGCATACTGAAAGAGGGCTGATGCAGCCGTCAAGGACGGAAGACCAGTCAACGGAAATCAACGATGATGTAGTAAGGGACATAGTTGAGAAAGGATACGGGAGGAATAGGTGATGAAAAAATGGAAAGCAGTGTTGATTGTTTTGGGATGTTTGCTGGTGTCGAGTTTATTGATAACAGCAGCCTTTTTCGCAATCAACAAGAGATTATTTTCCAGAG
>CAKUYG010000279.1 GCA_934702165.1 uncultured Bacteroidales bacterium
CCCAAGGGCCGGCTATCCTGTGGAGAAGGAGGACGGCACCGTGGTCGGAGTCGTGACCACCGGGTACCACTCCATCACTCTCGGCAAGAGCATCTGCTTCGCATTGGTCGACTCGGCATGTTCCGCGCTTGGCACCACGCTGTATGTCGCCATACGCAAGCGCCGCTTCGAGGGCACCGTAGTCAAGAAGAGATTTTATCAAACAAAATACAAGAAGTAATGAGCAAAATTGTTGACGGACTCCTGTACAGCGAGTCACACGAATGGGTGAAAGTCGATGGCAACGTGGCCATCATTGGCGTTTCTGACTTCGCACAGAGCGAAATGGGGGACATCACTTATGTCGATATGCCTGACATCGACGACGAGTTCGGGGCAGGAGAGGATTTCGGCGCCCTTGAGAGCGTCAAAGCCTCAAGCGAGCTCATTACCCCGGTCTCAGGCAAAGTTGTAGCACGGAACGAAGAGCTTGAGGACAAGCCGGAACTCATCAACGAGGACCCTTACAAGGCTTGGATCATCAAGATCGAGATGTCCGACACGTCCGAACTTGATTCATTGATGAACGCCGCAGCATACGCAAAGGCCACAGAGTAACCAAATATGGCAAAATTCTGTTATTTTCCCCAGACGGAGGAAGATATCCGGGTGATGCTCGACAGGATAGGGGTCTCAAATCTTGACGACCTCTATTCTGATGTTCCGCCCGAGTTCATCTTTAAAGGAGAGTACGACCTTCCTTCCGCGATGAGCGAGCAGCAGGTGCGCGACTTTTTCGAGAACCTCGCGTCGAAGAACTCCAAACTGAAAGTATTCGTGGGTCAGGGGGCCTACGACCACTATACACCTGCTGTCATACCATACATCACATCCCGCAGCGAGTTCCTCACCGCCTATACTCCATACCAATGCGAGATTTCTCAGGGAACGCTGCGGTACATCTTCGAATGGCAGAGCATGATATGCAACCTTACAGGGCTCGACAGCGCCAACGCATCGATGTATGACGGGCCTACGGCCGCGGCCGAAGCCATGAGGATGTGCGTAGCCAGCACCAGAAAGCGCAATTCAGTCGTGGTGGCGGAATCCCTCCTCCCCAACGTGCTCGACACGATCCGTACATACGCCAAGTATGCCGGAATCAATGTGGTCGTTTGCAGAAACGTTTCGGAAACCGTTGCAGAAGGAGTACTTGACCTTGCGGGGGTCATCGTCCCTTCCATCAACCGCTATGGAGTCATCGAAGACCACACGGGACTTTCAGACCTCGTCCATTCCATGGGCGGACTGCTGGTCGAATACTGCGACCCGTCTGCACTTGCCGTGCTGAAAAGTCCTGCGGAATGGGGTGCGGACATAGCCGTCGGGGACGGACAGTCACTCGGCATACCACTCTGCTATGGCGGACCTTATGTAGGGTTCATGGCCTGCAAGGCTGACCTTATGCGCAAAATGCCTGGTAGAATAGTCGGACAGACCGTTGACGCCTCCGGAAAACGCTGCTATGTCCTCACTCTGCAAGCCAGAGAGCAGCACATACGCCGCGAAAAAGCCACCTCAAACATCTGCTCAAACGAGTCGCTGATGGCGCTCTGGTGTAC
>CAKUYG010000280.1 GCA_934702165.1 uncultured Bacteroidales bacterium
CACCTTTACCTCCAACGGACACAAGGACTATTTCTGCGTGCGCAGCGGTGGCAACAACCCGATTTCTCTGGTTACTGGTGAGATGCTGGGCGGCGGCGCGGCGAACTGGACTGGTTCCAGTGACGGAACATACGTCACAATCAGCAAAACCGGCTATGCCACAGCCAATTACCTCTTTGGCCTTGCCGCAGACCCTGATTCGGAGGCCGTTGCCGCGGCGAATGGTGCTGCCAGAGTGATTATCACCGGCAACCATTCCAACATCCACGGCGGCGGCATCATGACCAACGGCGGCCTGATCCTTGGCAGGAAAAATGAAATTGTGACAGCCACCCCTGCGCTGAACATTACCGGCACCAAAGCCCTGCTTAAGGACGGCGCAGCGCAGGAGAGCGGACGGGACTTCCGGTTCCTGCTGAAAAACAGCGCAGGAGAGGAAGTCGGCACGGCAACAGCTGATGCTGCTACCGGGCGATTCACGATTTCGCCCAACGTGCAGTATACCCAGGCCGGAACCTATACCTACACGCTCAGCGAGGTCAACGACAATCGAGCCGGCATCACCTACGATACGAACGTACATACAATCCAGGTGACAATTGAGGAGAAAAGCGTTTCCCTTTTGGGCGTGACGTTCAAAAGCTACAATGTGTCCTCCGTTACGCTGGACGGCAGCGAAAGCGGCGGTTCCTCCGGCTCTGGCTCCGGAACGGGCTCCCAGACGGGGACGTTCAGGGTTCACTTTAAGAACACGCAAAGCTGGAACAACGTGAACGTGTACGTTTGGGATGGTAACAATAATCCGGCAGGCGAGTGGCCGGGAAAACCCATGACAAAGGATACGGATGGCACGTACTATTACGACCTGAACGTTACCGGAACGGGTACTTACAATTATATTTTCAACAATATGATTAACGGTTCTGGTACGCAAACAAAGGACATTACAAATGTCCCCTATGCACCGGGAAAAGAAGCGGTGTTCAATGCTGATGGTGTTGTAATATCAAACACCGCCGCCAGCGGCTCTTCGGGGTCGGACGATGCGGTTGGGCAGGGGAGCAATTCGGACGGGTCTTACACCCTGACCATCCCGGGAGACGCCTTTACAAACACCATGACGACCCAGCTGAATCTGCAAATCACGAAGACGGACAGCGTGGACACCAAAAAAACGCTGGAAGGCGCAGAGTTCACCCTGAAAGAACCGGGGACAGGAACCTCCGTGAAGGTCACCACCGGTGAAGACGGCATTGCGACCTTTACCGGCATTCAGCGGGGAGCGACCTACTATCTCCGTGAGACACAGGCGCCGTCAAATTACATGACGGCAGGCCCCTGGATTCTGGATGTCGGGGACGAAGACGCGACGCTTTACCCGGCCACGGAGAACCCGGACGGAACGCTGGTAAATTCCGGGGAAACCGGAACAACCCTGACCGTCACCGGCACCGACCCAAAGGTGCTGTCGGTGACCGTCCGCGACATCTCCTGGGGCTACGAGCTTCCCGACACCGGCGGAGCCGGAACAACCTCTTATACCGCAGGCGGCCTGGCGCTGATCTTCGGCGCGGCGACCCTGTTGTATATCCATTGCA
>CAKUYG010000281.1 GCA_934702165.1 uncultured Bacteroidales bacterium
GTATTCAGGCGTACGGGGTGGTAACTATGGTTGGCTTTCCAATACGAAGACTTTCCCTCAGACTGATGAAGTTGTGGATCTTTGGGGCGGGAAGACCGGCAAGAAATCTGTATATGATCCATGCCCTGACGGATGGCAGGTGCCGGCTCTCGGAGCTTATGCTTTCTATCAGGATGCAGATGTGGAGAAGACTAAGTATTTTGCAGTCGAGGGTTCTACCGCCAACAAAGACCTCCTCGGACGTTATGTGAAAGTAGGCGGAGACTCTTTCTTCTTCCCTGCCCAGGGAGAAATCCCTCACGGAGGTAACTACTGCAATGGTGCAGGTTCAACTTGGCCATGTGGTAAGGCGTGGTCTTCGACTTCAGATCCGGAGAACTGTCGTGCCTATGGAGCCAATGTCACTCCTACGTCGGCTTATACCGGAGGTTTTGGCTATGGCTACGGTTTCCCTGTCCGCTGCGTGAAAGTTAAATAATCAACCGCTAATATCCTTTTATAATGTCTAAGACTTTTTCAAAAGCCCTTGCGGCTTTATCGCTCGGCGCGCTCGTGCTTCTGTCCGTCGCCTGCCAGAAAGAGCCTGCCAAACCACAGCTCGGCTCACTGAAAGCCGCTTTCGGCTCAGATGAGTACAGCGTGGAACCGGGAGGAACCATTTCCCTCGCTTTCGTGGTCACGGGCCACGAGAACGCTGACATCACCGTGAGCGCCAAGACTTCCAACGAGCGTGCTTCAGTGGAGGTCAAGAATCCTCTCATGTATCAGGGAGAGGTTCTCTTCACCGCACCGGCAGTTTCTGCCGGGGAGACGGTGACAGTCACCCTCACCGCTGTGGATGAGGCCAACTCCCGCAGCGTGGAGGCTACAACTGATGTCTTGGTCGGGGCTTCCGAGGCGCTTGAAATCACATTCGCTTCTGAATTCAAGTCAATGGCCTGCCGTCCTGGCAGTTCATTCGAGATACCTTTCTCTGTGAAAGGAACCGGCGACGCAAAACTGTCTGCTCCGCAGCTGACAGTCAGTCCTTCTTCGTGGAGCGGCAAGTGCGAACTCGCTTCCGACGGGCTGTCGGGCAAGATTGTCCTCACCGCCCCGTCCGCTCTCACGGAATCTGTGAAAGTGGATCTCAGCGTCAAGGATGATTTCGACCGTGAGGCCAAGGCCTCTCTGGACATCGCCATCGTGCCGGTGACCGAAACCGCCGGTGCTGCCAACTGCTATGTCGTCAAGCCTGGCGCGACACTCTCCATCAAGGCCGTGGAAGGGAACTCCGCCGACAAGGTGGATTTTGACAACGCGAAGCTTCTCTGGCAGACGGAGCGCGGGATGGTGAAGTCCGTCTCCGCAGCTCCTTCTGAGGGCGCTCTTGTGGTGTCCCTCAATCCTGGCCTTAGCGGAAATGCCGTAGTGGCGGCTCTCAAGGGTGGAGTCATCGTATGGAGCTGGCACCTCTGGGTGAGCGATTACGAGCCTGACGCCGATCCTTTCGTATGGACGAGCAAGTCCGGCAACACATTCACATTCATGGACCGTAATCTTGGCGCGCTCAGCAACGAGAAATTCTCAGACAAGGCTCTCGGCTACATGTATC
>CAKUYG010000282.1 GCA_934702165.1 uncultured Bacteroidales bacterium
GGATTGGACAGGCCTTACTATCAAGTGTTTGCGGATAAGTTTGGATTCAAGCCAAACCTTTCAGTGATGGATCTCCTCTTCAACGAGGGACCCTCATCTCTGGACTTTATTCTTTAGGGTCTTCGCCGCCTTCGCCCTCTTCACCTTTTTCGGCATTCGGGTCATGCAGCCAGTATACAGCGCTCACCGGACCCATGTTGCCTTTGCTTGAGTACATGTAGAGCGCAAGATAGGCCTGGTCGTCCTTGCCGAGCAGTGCCAAGACTTCGACATTGGAGAAGACCTTGATGTCTTCCTTGAACTTGTCGCATCCGAAGACTGTGGCATCGTAGTAGGACCCGTGGTAGGAGTAGCTCTTCTCGAAGTCGAGTTTGGAGTTGAAGTAGTCTTTGAGTACTTTCTGCTGCTCTTCTTCCTTTACGGTGTAGGATAGGCCATAGGAGAATGTGTAGTTGTCCACCTGGTCGAGGTCGCAGCCGGTGAGCATCAGTGCTCCGAAAAGCACAAAGGCTATTTTCCTGAAAAAATGTTTCATTTTATTCATGTTTTTTCCAAAAATACGATTTTTTTCCAAAAATACGATTTTTTTCCAAAAATACGATTTTTTTCGGTATTCCGGAAATAATTGCTATCTTTGTACCTGTGAGTGGATGGAAGGCCGGGCGGTCTTCCTTTTTTTATAACTTATTGATATATGGACCTGCTGAAATTCAAGGAAGTGGTGGAAAATGCCGCGAAGGAGCGAGGCTGCATCGTGGCGGACATGTCTCTCAATGACGACGACAATGTGTTTGAAGTGATTATCGACAAGGACGCATCTGATGTGGACCTTGCCGACTGTGAGTATGTCCACAGGGCTGTGCTGGCCGCCTTTGACAGGAACATAGAAGACTACGCCCTTACCGTCAGCTCGGCAGGGATCGATGCCGCCGAGGCGGACGAGATACTGAATTCAACAAACGAAAACATATAATGGAAAAAGAAAAAGTAATCACCCTGATCGACGCGTTCAAGGACTTCAAAGAAGAGAAGAACATTGACCGTCCGGTTATGATGCAGGTGCTCAAGGACGTGTTCCTTACCCAGATTGCCAAGACATACGGCTCCGCCGACAACTTCGATGTCATTGTCAATGTGGACAAGGGTACCTGCGAGATCTACCAGAACTTCGATGTTGTGGAGGAGGTCGAGAACCCCAATTCGGAGATCACTCTCGAAGGGATACGCGAGGACGGCGGCGACCCTGATGACTACGAGATAGGTGACCAGTACTCCAAGAGGCTTCCGCTTGCCGCATTCGGGCGCCGCGGCATCCTCAACATCAGGCAGAATCTCCAGGGCCGCATCATGGACATAGAGAAGGCCAACGTCTTCAAGAAGTACTCCGAGAAGGTCGGGGAGCTCTTCTACGGGGAGATCTACCAGACATGGTCAAAGGAGGTCCTCATCCTGGACGAGGACGGCAACGAGCTGCACATCCCGAAGTCCGAGCAGATCCCGGGCGAGAGGTTCAAGAAGAGCGACTCTGTCAAGGCCATCATCAAGAGCGTGGAGATGAAGAACAACACCACGCCTTACATCACCCTCAGC
>CAKUYG010000283.1 GCA_934702165.1 uncultured Bacteroidales bacterium
GGCTTAGCTCAGCTGGTTAGAGCGCATGCTTCACACGCATGAGGTCACAGGTTCGAGTCCCGTAGTCTCCACCAAAACCCTTGAAAGTTCTGATCTTTCAAGGGTTTTTTCTTGTTTTCCAACCATGATTCAGACCGCATGCCTGTTTGCCGATTTTGATGATAGGAATGCGGTCTAAAAAGGTTCTATGTCAATAGTTGGGGTAGAGAAAAAACACAAATAATTGAGTCGTGTCGGAGAGAAAAGCTCCGGCACGATTTTTATGTATGGCAGAACAGAATCCTTTTTCTGAAATTTGAGAAATTCCGCATACCAAAACAAACCCGTTTTAAGACCTTTGTTTTGTTGTTGCAGCCTTCAATGAAGCCATTTGACCAAGGGACATCCATGGAGTTCAGAATTTCTTGGAACCAGTTGCGATATGCTTTGGTGCAGTCGTCGAATTCAGGTAGATCCATGACCTCAACGGCTGTGAGCCAGTTAACAAGTTTCGGCTTTCCGATTTTAGAGGAATCGGAGCGTATTACTTCGAGGAACTCGTTTTTCAGCTGATACGCATCCGCAAGCCTGGGCGCTATTTCAAACATGAGGGCCAGCCTATCCATTTCTTCATCCGAGAGCTTATCCATTGGCTTCATCAAAAGATATCTGGATTTCTTGAAGTATTTTCGGAATCTATCTGAGAGCTTGTTTTGTTCATTTTTTCTGACACGCTCTATAGCCCAGTAAACCTGTCGAATAACATGATACCTGTCCGCAACCACGGCAGCTTTCGGGAAGCAAGTTTTCGCCACCTCTCGGAAATGGGGATTCATGTCACAAACAAAGTATTTCACCTCTGTTTTTGAGGGGAATTGTGAGAAATAGTGAATAAGATCATTTTCAAAACGATTGGGGAGAATATCGATTACCTTACGGTTTTTTGCATCTACAATAATGCTGTTGTATTTCTGACCACCGGAATTACCCTTGAATTCGTCAATGGAAAGAACCTCTGGCAGTTTGGTGGGCTTGAAAGAAACGTATTTGAAGTACCGCATTGCAGTTGTGCCGGAAACATTAAACTGCGTGCCGATTTTTGAAGCAGGCACCGTTTCGCGGAATGCGGTGATGATCTGGGCAACCAAGCGACTGGTGGAGCGGTAGTACCTGGGAAGGAATGTGTTCTTCTCAAAGAAGCGCTTGCCGCAGTCGCAGCGGTAACGCCGCTTGCGTAGATACAGCAGCGTTGTCCTGCCAAGTGGAACATCCTTGATTATCTGCATCCGATAGTCGTGTACACGGTCAGTGAGAGCGCCACAGGCCGGGCAGCGGTGCTTTATCCGTGGCAGCTCAAGGGAAACATGAACTTCCTCAGAAATATTTTCCACATTTGTGATGATTACATCTTCCAAATTGAGCAGCTTTGCAGTATAATTTTTATTGAGCATAGAGATTCTTCCTTTCGGTGTGGTAGGGGTACTTTCATTGTAAAGGATTTTATCTCTATGCTCAACCTTTTTGTATAGCGAAGGGGTCAGGCTCATCGCCTGACCCCAACATTTATTATAGAACCTAAAGAAAATGGAATACAGCAAAAAACCC
>CAKUYG010000284.1 GCA_934702165.1 uncultured Bacteroidales bacterium
AGTCCGAGGTGGGCCATCAGCACACCGAGTGCGGCGATGCCGGTGCCGGTCATACCTGCGGCCAGCTCGTCGATAGCGGTCGCGGCATCCACCTTTCCGGACTTGACGTCGGCCAGCATATGCTTAACACCGACAGCCAGACCGGCGGGGCTGTACTCCATGCCGCGCTTGACGATGTTCACGGGGGTCTTGGTGAAGGGCAGCACACCCTCCAGCAGGATGCTGCCCGCCTTGCCGCTGTTTCGTTTCAGGCTGTTGAGGGTACTGGCCAGCTTCGAGAAGTCCCGGTACGTCGCCCGCTGGGCCTCCCGCACGGCGTAATCCCGCGCCTGGTTGAGCAGGGCCCGGCCCTCGCGGGTGCTGCCCTCGCCGCTCAGCGTGGCCACATCCGCGCCCCGGGCGTTGAGATACCCGGACAGCGCGTGGGTGTAGGCAGTGCGCAGGAATACCCAGTCCTCCACTTCCAGCGCGTCGGAGTTGCCCTTCTCCGCAGCGTTCAGCCACTTCGATTTGAACACCTGCCGCTTGTCCCGGATCATGTCCGCGGGGTTATACTTGCCCCCGCCCCGCAGCGTGTCCTCCATGACCTTGGCGTCCTGCCGGGCGAACTCCAGCGTAGCCTTGTTCGTGAAGCCCCAGCCCTTGGTCCGCTGCTCTTTGGGCAGCGCCAGCTCCATCGTCTGTGCAATGGTATCCTTGGCCAGCCGCGCGGGTACGAAAACAGCGTTGCCGAATACGTTGCGGATGTGGGTCCGGGGGTTGCCCAGCATGGCCAGATACCGCCATGCGTTCCATTTGTCCCCCAGCGTCACCGGCACCTGATCCGCGAGGTTCTGGATCAGCGCGTCCATGGCCGTGTCGATTTCCTCGCGTGTGTTGGCCTCCAGCAGGTTCTTGGCGAGGGCCGGGTCAATGGTGATGTCCTGATGCTTGCCGGACTGGTTCTTGTTGAGCCGGTCCACGGCTTTCTGGATGTAGTAGAGGTTCCCCGCCGGGGTCATCTTCTTCAGCAGCGTCATGGCCTGCACCGTCTGACCCGCCTGGGTGCCCACCGCGGCGATCTCCGCCGCCAGCCGCTGGGCCGTGGCCACGTCCTTGCTGTTGCAGGCCTCTACGTACAGCTGCTCGGCCTTGGCGATGTCCAGCTTGGACACCTGCCCGAACTTGCCGGTGCCCTTCCCGGTCCGCACGATGGCGTCCCAGTCCGCCTGCATCTCCTGGATGCCGCGCTTCTCGAAGTCCTGCTTGACCTGCTCCATGGTCCCCTTGTCGCCCACCGGCACATAGGTGGCCCCGGCGTCCCCGTTCAGGATGGACGCCGCCAGCTCGTTCTGCACGGTCTCGTTGGTCACCTTGGCGGCCGCCGCGGTCTGCATGAAGCCCGCCGTCTTGGTCTTGCTGTCGATCTGCCGGGGCAGGCGCACCTCCTGCTGCGCGGCGCTGGTCTGCTCCATGGCGCCGTACTTCTCGATCAGCGCGTCGATGGTCCGCCGGTTGCGGGTCAGCACGTCCTCCGTCAGCTTGGGCCGGAACACCTTGGACACCAGCTCGTTCTGCCGCTGCTCGGCCAGCTCGGCCTCCGCC
>CAKUYG010000285.1 GCA_934702165.1 uncultured Bacteroidales bacterium
TATTCAACGAGGCGGCGAAAAAGGAGTTCGGGCTGACCTTGGATGACAAGATAGAGGGGCATAGGAAAGAAGCGGAAATCGCCGGCTTCTGCCGTGATTTCAACTTCCGCTCGCTGCGCGACGGAGTCTCGCCTTTGTGTCTGTATGTGTTTGGAAAACATCCTTGGCGCAGTTTCAGGACTCTTCTTGTGCGCACAGTCAAGAACGCGGATATTCCTGCGGTAAGGAATTATGTCGAGGGCATAGTGGAGAAGACGGATCCTTCCATGTCTCCGGAGGATATGGACATTCAGATGCTTGATCAGCAGATACAGGAGCAGTATCGGCAGGAGTCCATGCTCTCCACGCAGATCGGACTGTTCTCCCTGCTTGCTGTCATCATCTCGCTGATGGGTGTGTTCGGACTGGTGATGTTCGAGACTGAGCACAGGCGCAAGGAGATTGCCGTGCGTCGCGTCAACGGGGCCACGGTCGGGAGCATCCTGCAGATGTTCAACATGGAGTTCATCCGGATTGTCCTTGTCTGCTTTGTCGTTGCCGCACCGGTAAGTTACCTCGTCGTCAGCCGCTACTTGCAGGGCTTCGCTTTCAAGGTGCCGATGTATCTGTGGGTTTTTGTGATGGCGCTTGCCGTGACGCTGCTTGTCACCGTGGTGGTTGTGACGCTCCGCAGTTACAAGGCCGCCACCGACAATCCTTCGCTGACCTTGCATAAGGATTAGGGAATTGTCCATGTCCATGATATGTAATGCGCAGAACTTTCATGTTTTGCGCATTACTTTTGTCCACTGCTGTTTTAGTTTTATCGGCCGGCTGTTCGTTACCTTTGCGTCTGCAAATCACTTTAAAGAACAATGTTATGGAATTGAAGACAAGAATTGAGAACAGAGAGGCCGTTCCTGCGATGAAAGTACGTCTGACAGGAGATTACCGGTCTGCGAATTATGGGATGGCTTGGGAGGAGTTGATGGACTTTTGTCGCAAGCACAATCTCCCTGAGAACTGCGAATCTGAGTATGTCAGCATCTATCTGGACGACCCGCAAACGACGCCGGCGGAGAAATGCCGCTTGGATGTATGTATCGCGACGCCTATACTCGAAGGCAAGTCATCCGAAGGCGATGTGCGGATAGAGAAACTGGATGGTGGCAAGTTCATCGTGTTTCTCTACAGAGGGCCTTATTCTGGCATTGGAGAGGCGTATGGTGCAATATATGGGCATCTTCTCAAGGAGTCAGCCGTGGAGCCGTTACAGTTGCCGATGTTTGAGAAATACCTCAACGATCCGGAAACGACTCCGCCCGAGGAACTCCTCACGGAAATCTGGATACCGATAAAGTAATACATTGTAGTCCGTACCGAGACAAGGATAGCAGCCTGCGAGACTTTTGTATTGAGCCGGCTGCTATCCTTGCCTCGGCACTGATCAGTATGGGTATCAAAAAAAGTCTCAAGATCTTTTAACAAGAACTTGAGACTAAATCCCTGCGGAGAGGACGAGATTCGAACTCGTGGTACGGAATAACCCGTACGTCAGTTTAGCAAACTGGTGGTTTCAGCCACTCACCCACCTCTCC
>CAKUYG010000286.1 GCA_934702165.1 uncultured Bacteroidales bacterium
GTCATGCAGGGATACGGACTGGCAGTACTGCTGGGGCTTTTCATCATCCAGAGCGCATCGCTCGGCATCTTCCTCGGCCATTATCTTGTATCTGACATTGTATGGAGGATACTCTTCTCGCTTCTCACATGGTATTGCGCCGGCCTGTGCGCATACATTTGGGCAGGCGCGATAATTCTTGAGCCGGCATGGAAGATGAGAATATTCGAGACCGTGTTGATGCTCGCCATCCTGAGCACATTCTTCCTTTCATCACAGATGATGGGATACAGCTGCGGACTGCTGCCCCTGGCGATTGTCACCACTATTGCTGCCCTTCCGCTCATCCACTACAGTGTAAGAAGATTTAAAGACGGAGTACAATGAGAAAGACAGGAAACATATACCTTGCGGTCATCACGGCCCTGCTTGCCATCTGGCTGCTGCCACGGCTCTGGTACATCATCACGGCCAAGTCGTATTCTACGCCGTTCACCCTATACAGCTGCATTGCCGAAGATTTCGTGTCACTTGAGGACCGCTCCGGCAAGGATTTCATATTCAAGGATTCTCAAGGCCGGGAATACGGCGACAGCGTGCTGCCGTTTTTCTACTATCGAGTGCTGAGCAGCCGCCACAACGCCCCGGAGACCATAAACGGGAAACAGTATACCGGTGAACAGATCGAAGCAGGCAACATCTTCTTCTCCACCTCCCCGAAAGAGGTCAACATCCCGGAGATGAACGTCCACATGCTGCTTGAATCCGCCCCTCCGCGCCTGGAACTTGAAGATCCCGAATATGCCCTTGTCGCGCGCAAAGACGGGGTACGGATCATTGAAATGGCGACGAACAGAAGCGCCACGGCGCTTGAGCAGGCTTTCAACGTAGCCCTGGATTCCATCGGCTTCCGCTTCCCCGCCGTGATAGTGTCCGGTAACCCGAGCACCCGCAAAGCCTACGATGAAGGCTATATGCTGACGGATGCGGATGGGAAACTGTTTCACCTCAAACTCGCTTACGGAAGGCCTTTTGTCGAGAGCATCCCTACCGGCGGCCTGGAGCTGAAACACATTTTCATCACGGAAAACGAGAACCGCGCCACACTCGCCTACCTTTTCGACGGCGGCGGACGCTTTTATGTCCTGGACAGCTTGAGAAGAGTCATCCAGACGGATGTCGTGGCGGATGTCACAAGGCAGAGCGTCCTGCTCGTGGGGGACATTCTGAACCACACGGTGCGTGTCAGCGACAGCAAGGGTGAGGACTATTGGGCCCTCGAGTCCGGCACTTACAAGACAGTCAAGACCATGCGCCGGGACTACCCTCAAGATGATGGATTCGATCTTCCGAAGTACATCTTCCCCGCCCGTCTCGTGCTGAGCTCATCCCTTGACGGAAGGATAAGACCGCGACTTGTGGACTTCTCATGGTTCGGGCTTTGCGTGGATACCGTCGTCATCGCGGCCGCACTTGCCATAGCCCTGCGGAAGAAGCGCAAATAATCAAGAGCACCGGGATGAGGGTGCCTCCACCGGCTCAATGCAAAAGCCGCGCAGGTGGAGGCCACGGTCTTTTGATT
>CAKUYG010000287.1 GCA_934702165.1 uncultured Bacteroidales bacterium
CGCGTAGCCTTCATCGCCCTCGAAGTTGACCAGATACACAAGGCCGTCAACGTCAGACGGAACGCTCGCATCGGACTTGGTCATAAGATCGCTCATCCTGATGAGGTCAATCGACTCTATTGTCTTCCCCGGGTTGCCGGCTCGGGTGGATTCTTCCTGCCCTCCATAGAGGAAGTTATCGAGTGCTTTCAGCGCTTCCTCGGCCGAAATCGCATTGGCAGACGACTGGCTCAGGTCCTTTTCTGGAGGCGCTGGCGCCTCATAAAGTTCCGAGGTACACGCGCAAAGCAATGCCGCTATCATCGTTGCACCCAAAAACATCTTGGTTTTTTCTTTCATGATGTAGGTTGTTTGTTAGTTGAACACTGTTTTTCTGTTTCAAAATAGTTGTTACTCTGATTCTTGCAAAGTTGGGAAGTTCAGATGTGAAAAGCAAATTCCCAGCATAACGCGAAGGCATCGAAAATCCGCTCCCACCTGCTCTCTGGTACAGAATCGGGCCTTCTCCCGTACCGAATGCTCCGGTAGACCAAAACCGTACGGCAAAGATGGGGTCTGCCGTACCGAAGTGAATGTCCCTCCCTCAAGAAGGTCTCGAACTATCAGTCATCATTTGGATGCGGTTAGTTGGCCATTGGAGAAGTTGTACAGGAAACTGTCCGAGTATTCCTTGCCGTCAGCCGTCTTCATTACAATCTTTAATGGGTGTATGCCAAGTTTTTCGGGCTTGGTGACGAAGAGCAGTTCCGGGCCATAAAGAAGAACACTCAAGTCTTCTGGAGAAATTTCAGAGAGTTGTCTTTTCTGTATCCGCAGATCTGGATATGGCGGATCTTTATACCCTGATGCAATATAATCCCCGGCATGACGATATTCTATCTTGACATACTCGTTAATTGAACTCCCGGCAGGATGGGAGGCGTCAAAGTCATCCTCGCAGTACACGTCTATTGATGCAATATTGGGCGTATATGCACATATACCTGGCATTCCATACATAAGACGTACTTCCCGTCCATAGGTAAAGTCTCCGTTCTCATAACATATCCAGTCAAACCAGACCTTGTCCTCTCCTGTGCTTTTGATCGAAGCGGAACGGCCGTAGTCGATAAAATAAACCGATCCTAATGTAAGTTGATGAATTCTTAGTCCGTCTATTTCGTAATACTCCTCAATATATGAATCGGTCCAAATATCTTCATGCTGACTGCAGCCATAAAGCATAAACACGGACAATATGGCAGCACAGACCCCTATACTATTTCTTATTCGGAGCATCATAAGTTATCGTTTTTAAATACCAATTATTTGTTAGTTGAACACTGTTTTTCTGTTTCAAAATAGTTGTTACTCTGTTTCTTGTAAAGTTGGGAAGTTCAGAGGAAAAAAGCAAATTTCCGGTGTAACACAAAGGGGCTCAAAAACGCCATCTGAGACCACTCTGAGGGCTGTCGAGGAATTTCAGTGTAACAGGTGTATGCGTGAGCCATTGAAGCGCATCGCAGGTGGGAGCGGATTCCGGCATTTAGGCTCACACCTGAACTGGGCACATGC
>CAKUYG010000288.1 GCA_934702165.1 uncultured Bacteroidales bacterium
CCCAAAAAAACAATGCGAGGATGACAGTCGGTCATCCTCGCATTGTTTTTTTGGAATTTTATGTATCAGTCTGTAATGTCTTCCACGAAAGTCCAGTTTGTTGGAAGGCAGAGCGCATCTTTAGTCTCTTTAAGTAATCCGCTTCTTATATGCAGTTTGCCGTTGCTGTTTTTCGCTGTTCCGGTCAACCAATCGGTGAAAGGGCTATAATTTGTGTCAAAGTCTTTGACATATAGGATAACTTCATCTATTTTACTGCACCCTCTGAACATCTCGTCGCAACAATCTTTAGCCATTTTATTGGCCACCAACTTTGGCGCTTTGGTTAAAGAACTGCACCAATAGAACATTCTATAATAGCAATTCTCTTTAAGTTCTGTCGCAGGAAGGGATTCCGGGCCGGATACCATATTTGTACAATTCGAAAACATCTGCTGGTAGCCGGATACCCTCACTTCTGTTGCCGGCAGTGCCGGTGCTGCTTTCAGACGGGTACAGTTCGCAAACATCCGCTGATAACTGCCCTCACGAACTGAAAGAGCATTGAGTTCCGGAGCAGAAGATAAATTCTCGCATCCGATAAACATTTCCTGATAACAATAATCAGCGAGCGTTGTTGCCGGAAGTTTTGGTGCGGCAGTAAGGTTCTTGCAGTAGGCGAACATGTTGGCGCAGTTATTCTTCCCTGTGAAAGTTTCGATGCAAAGGTCTGTCACTGTGGACAGCTTGCACTCATAAAACATTGATTCCATTCCGTATGCGCCGACAGTTTTGGCTGAAATCGTCGGCATTGCTTTAAGTGAAGTACATTTGTAGAACATTTCATTATATGCATTGTCTGGAACCTTTTCAGCAGGCAAATCGGGGGCATTATCTAATAATGTACAGCCGTTGAACATGGATTTATAGCAGGACTCTGCAAGTACTGTTGCAGAAAGTGCAGGAGCAGATTTCAAGCTGGTGCAGCCCTTGAACATCTGCTCATAGCAGCTCTTTGCAAGCTCTGTCGCAGGAAGTGCGGGAGCAGTTGTCAGGCCGGTACAGCCGTAGAACATACTATAATAGCAGTTGGATGACAAATTTTTCGACGGGAGATCCGGAGCTGAAGTCAAGACTGAACAGTTCTGGAACAAATATGAAAAACGGGCGTCTTTGGTTTCAACCGTTGTATAATTTTCCCAATCAATGAGGGTGCGGATGTCACCTTTGCAACTTACCGGCACATTTTTTTCAGTAAAACTGATTGTAGCGCTTATGCTGCTTAAAAATGTTCCTGTCTTATTGTTTTTTCCACGAAGCCTCAAGTCTCCTTTTGTGCCGCCGAATTCCACTTCAGTGTTAGCCTTAACACTTTGCCAATCGGAATCTCCGACAGAATAGTAGAGATAAAGGAAGTTCTGCGAGATTTTGAACTTCTGCGTGTCATCCGCCGTGAATGTGATGTAAGGATATTCTCCTCCATTCACCCCGCCGAGGTTGGTTACATAATTGCGCTTGATTGTCAGAGGCTTATCCGAAGTTTTGCAGGTGTTCTGTCC
>CAKUYG010000289.1 GCA_934702165.1 uncultured Bacteroidales bacterium
CTCTCTTTGCGCGATGCAGGGGAATCGAAGCAGTCCAGGATACGGGACACGACAACAGAAAGCTCCTCTTTGGTGTAGGGCTTCAAGAGAAAGTCAAAAGCGGAATTGCGTATGGCATCCAACATGAATCCGCTGTATGCCGTATAGAAAATTATCCGCATCCTTTCTGGAGCCTGCCCGCAGATGTCCCGCAACAGCTGGAGCCCGCTCTTGCCCGGCATCATCATATCCAGGAACAGCACATCCGGCTTCTCGGCCAGGACAAGTTTCTGCCCGGCTTCGGAAGAAGTCTCCGCTCCCGTCACCTCAATCTGAGGCCATGCCGCCAGGTCACGGATCAGGCAGTCTATGTTCGGCCGCCCGTCATCTATTATTATTGCCTTTATCTTCATCTGGAATGATTATTCTGACTTCGGTGCCCGGCTTGCCCGCGACGCTGAGTATGTCATATTTCATTTTGTTCATCCTCCCGTCGTTGAGCACGGCGATGGTCCTGGACATGGTCTGTATACCCTTGCCCATTCCCTGCCCCGGGGCGGAAACGGTATTCAGGTAGCCGGCACCGTCGTCCTTGACCGATATTTCAATAGCGGCGGAAGCGCGTTTCACAGCTACTGTTATATGTGAGGCTCCGGCATACTTGAGAGCATTCTCGACATGCGTCTGTATGCAGAGCGTCGGAACAGAAGCCGCAGACTGCGCGGAAGGGTCCAAGTCCCACTCCACTTCGGGATCGTCATCATGCATGGCCCGATGCAGGCTGACATACTCACGGCTCAGCTGAAGTTCATCCCCGAGGGACACCATGTTCTTGTCCAGCATCTGCACACTGAAACGGGCGATGTTGACAAGATGTTCCGAAACCGTAGAATCCTTGGGCGCCACAGCATTGATTGCGTTGAACAGAAGGTGCGGCGAAAGCAGTTTGCGTGCCGACTGGAGACGCAGCTCCCTTATGAGCCGCAGCTCTTCCTGCCGGTGGCGCTCCCTTCGGCGGCGGAAAAAAGCATGCGTCACGGCCAACGCCCCGGCACAAAGCACAAGCAACAGTATCGTCACGATGATGGTCAGACGCTGCGAGCGGATGGTCGCCCGGTTGTCGGCAAGTTCAGCCCTCTGGTGCATAAGGGTCGTGTCACGGGCATACCTGGCCGACATCTCCGCCACATTGTTAAGATGCTTCAAATTGCGCAGGGAATCATCAAAAGCACGCTCTTTGTCGGTATAATAGAGTGCCCGTCTCCAGTCACCGCTCTTGCGGCAGTACTCAGACAGGCGTTTGTAATGTTCGTACATGTAGCTGGGACCGACCCTCTTCTCATCATAAGGACGGGACAGATAATGCCTGGCCCGCTCCACATCGCCACGTTGAAGATAGAGCGAAGCGTAAAGACCGTAGAGATAAAAGAGGGCGGCATCATCAGCACCCTGCCGGCTGAACCAGTCATACGAACGGTCCAGCCAGACCTTGGCGGAATCAAGCTGGCCGGTGCGGGTGAATATATCC